>NZ_JAFGYZ010000026.1:0-84063 GCF_017491585.1 Pseudomonas sp. 58(2021) | reverse complement strand
TCCGAATATTGTTCTCCCACCGATACAAACAATACGCGAGCAACTGCGGCGCCAGGTTCGGCAGCGTCCCGTAACAAAACGCCAAAACCGGATTCCCCCCTTGCAACCGAAGCGCCTCCGCCGGTTCCGGTGGCGTGTTTTCCAGCGCTTCCGCAAACAAGCGCCCCAGTACGCCCGTGGTGTGCAGGGCGAGGGCTAGGGTGCCGGCATTGGGCCCGAGGCCGGCGGCGAAGACCATGAGGGCGGCCCAGACGAGTTCGGGGATGGCACGCAAACCGTTGAGCAGCAAGCGGGCGGCGCTCTGAAAAAACCAGCCGAAGCGGCCGGCGGCGGGGAGTGCCAATAACAGTCCCAGGACCGCGGCGAGGAGGGTGCCGAGGGCGGACATGGCCAGGGTTTCCATGGCGCCGTGGAGGATGGCGTTGAGGTAACCGGCGCTGAAGTCAGGGCTCAGGAAGCGGCCCACATACGAGCCCATTTGTTTCAGGCTGGTGGCGCTGCCGAGTTCTTCCAGGTCGAGGCCCAGGTAGGCGAATGAGGCGATGACAGCGGCGATGATGGCGAGAATCAGCAGCGGGTTGATCAGGCGCTTCATGTCAGCCTCCAGCGCAGCAGGCGGCTGAGTTGGTCGGCGCCGAGGACGAGCAGCAGGAAGGTCAGGAGCATGCTGGCGACTTCGCCTCCGGCGAACATGCGGATCGACAGGTCGATCTGTTGGCCGAGGCCGCCGGCGCCGACGAAGCCCATCACCACTGAGGCGCGGATGGCGCATTCCCAGCGGTACACGGTGTAGGAGAGCAGTTCCGCCGCGACGTTAGGCAGTACGCCGTAGGCGAAGCTCGCGAGGCGTCCGCTGCCGGCCTGGAGCAAGGCGTGGGCCGGGCGTTGGTCGGTGGATTCGAAGATTTCCGCGTAGACCTTGCCGAGCATGCCGCTGTAGGTGATGGCGATCGCCAGCACGCCCGCCGCCGGGCCGAGGCCGACGGCGCGCACGAACAGCAGCGCCCAGACGATTTCCGGCACGCTGCGCAGGAAGATCAGCAATCCGCGCACCGGCCAGCGCAGCAGCCGGCCCAACAGGCTCGGGCGGCCACCGTGGGAAGCGGCGGACAACGACAAGGCGCGGCTGGCGAGCAGGCCGGCCGGTACCGCCAATACCAGCGCCAACGCCATGCCGGCCGTGGCGATGGCCAGGGTTTGCAGGGTGGCCTTGAGCAGCAGTTGCAGAAAGTCCCGGTCATGGGCCGGCGGCCAGAAGGTCGAGACGAAGCGGCCCATTTCGCTCTGGCTGTCGGCGTGCAGCAATACGCCGAGGTCGAGTTCGCTGAGCTGAATGCCCGGCCACAGCAAGGCAATCGCCAGCAGTGTCAGCAGCAACCGTGGCAGCGCGGCGGGGTCGCGGGTGTCGGCGGTCAGCATCGTGGAATCTGCACAATCAGTGGCGTCATGGCCGGTGCCGGGGATTGCAGTTGTTCGTTGGCGTACAGGGTGTCGAGCATGTCGTGGCTGACTTGATCGGACGGGCAATCGAACAGGATCTGCCCCTCGCGCAAACCGATGATGCGCGGGAAGTGGGCGAGTGCCAGTTCCACGGCGTGCAGGCTCGCCACCAGCGTGACGTTGTGCTCCCGGGCGTGGCGCGACAGGACCGTCAGGGTGTGCCCGGCGAGGACCGGGTCCATGGCCGACACCGGTTCATCGGCCAGCAACACCTCCGGCGCCTGATACAGCACGCGAGCGATGCCGACCCGCTGCAATTGGCCGCCGGACAGTTGCTGGCATTGGCTGAAGAGTTTTTCTGCCAGATCCAGCCGAGCCAGAGCGGCGTGGGCGCCGGGGATGTCCAGCGGATGCAGCAGATTGACGAGGCTTTTGCCCAGGCTCCATTGCCCGAGTTTGCCGGCCAGCACCGCCGTCACCACCCGTTGCCGGGGCGGCAGGGGCGGTGCCTGATGCACCAGGCCGATTTTTGCGCGCAGGCGTTGGCGCTGGCGGGCGGACAAGTGCCAGGCCCGCTGGCCCAGCACTTCGATGTCGCCGCTGCTGGGCCGAATCGCGGTGGCCAGCAGGTTGAGCAGGCTGGACTTGCCGGCGCCGGACGGGCCGATGATCGCCACCTGCTCGCCGCTGTTGATCTGCAAATCCACACCACGCAGGGCTTCGACGCCGTTGGCGTGGTGCAGAAAGACTTGCTTGAGGCTCAGGGTCATTTCAGCAGTTCGGCGGCGCGGGCGGCTTCCTCGATGCCTTTGTAGTTGTCCGGGCTGGTTTCGATGAAGCGGCTGGCAGCTTGCAGGTCGAGGATTTTCTTCTGCTCGGGGTTGGCCGGGTCGAGGGCGAGGAAGGCTTTTTTGATTTTCGCCGCCAGCGCCGGGTCGAGGGTGCCGCGCACGGTCCAGTTGTAATCGAAGTAGGCCGGGGTGGTGGCGAAGACCTTGACCTTGTTGGTGTCGACCTTGCCGGCGTCCACCAGTTTCTGCCAGACGCTGGCGTTCAGCACACCGGCATCGACCTTGCCGGCCTGGACCCAGGCAACGGTGGCGTCGTGGGCACCGGAGTAGCCGACGCGGCTGAAATAGGTTTCCGGTTTGATGCCGTCCTTGAGCATGAAGTAGCGCGGCATCAGGCTGCCGGAGGTGGACGACACGGAGCCAAAGGCGAAGGTCTTGCCCTTGAGGTCGGCGAGGCTTTTCACGTTCGGGTCGGCGGTGATGAATTTGCTGGTGAATTGCGCGTCCTGCTCACGCTGCACCAGCGGGATAACCGGAGTGGTGGCATCGGTTTTCAGCCGTGCCTGGACGAAGGTGAAACCGCCCAGCCATGCCATGTCGAGGCGGTCGGTGGCCAGCGCTTCGACCACCGCCGGGTAATCGGCCACGGGAACGAACTGCACCTTCATGCCCAATTGCTGCTCCAGATAAGCCCCCAGCGGTTCGAACTTGCGCAGCAGTTCGGTCGGGGCCTCGTCGGGAATCGCGCTGACTTTCAACACGTCGGCGGCCTGGGCCAGCAGGGTGGAAAAGGACAGGGCCAGACCGGCAGTCAGTGCCAGGGTGCGTTTGAGCATGGGAATCTCCGTTTCATGGGCGTCAGGATCGGTGCGTAGCCTGCGGAAAAACGTCGTCGGCTGCAACGTCAGGTTAGACGAATCGGCGCGACAGCGAGGCTCAGTCCACCTGCGCGAAGCGCTCCACCAGCCAGTCGATGAACACCCGCACGCGGTTGCTCAGGTGCCGGTTCGGCGGATACAGCAGGTGGAACGGGTACGCCGGCGGACGCCAGTCGGTGAGGATCGGCACCAGTTCGCCGCGTTCGATGGCCGCCCTGACTGTGTAGCTGAATGTGTGAATGATCCCCAGCCCCGCCAGACCGGCCGCCAGATGCGCGTTGCTTTCGTTGACGCTGACCAGGCCTTTGCCTTCGATCTGATGGCGTTCGCCGTTGCGCTGGAAGTTCGACGGCAGGATACGCCCGGTGGAGGCCGAGCGGTAAGCGATCATCTGATGTCGGGCCAGCTCCAGCGGGTGCATCGGCGTGCCGTGGCGCTGCAAATAATCGGGCGTGGCGCAGGTGGTCCAGGACACTTCGCCGAGGCGGCGCACGGCGAGGGCCTGTTCGGTCAGCGGGCCGCCGCGAATCACGCAGTCGACGCGCTCGCTGATCAAGTCCACCGGGCGGTCGCTGACGCCCAGATCGACCTGAATGTCCGGGTAGCGCTCGAAGAACTTCGGCAGTTCGGGAATCACCAGCATGGTCGCGGTGGAGCCGCCGATGTCCACGCGAATCCTGCCACGCGGCAGACCCTGGGCCTGGCTGAAACCCTGATCGATGTCGTCCAGTTGATGCAGCAGTTGCTGGGTCAATTGGTAGTAGGAAGCGCCGTCGGCCGTCACGGTCAGGCGCCGGGTGGTGCGTTGCAGCAAGCGCACGCCGAGATGACTTTCCAGTTGCCCGATCAGTTTGCTGACCGTGGTTTTCGGCTGGTTCAACGAGTCGGCGGCTTTAGTGAACGAGCCGCTTTCCACGACGCGGGCAAAGACGCGGATCGCCAGTAATTGATTCATCAGGCTGCACTCATGGATCGAAGACAGGGCTGAGTATTGTGCATGTCTGTGTACAAACAAAACCGATTTTGCGGATTTTTCAAATCAATCCATCGGCCTAAAGTCGCTTCCAACGGCTCACCTGCGACCCGTCACCTTCCTTGAAACAGTTACTGGAGATTCATCATGAGCAACAGACTTGAAGGCAAAATCGCCCTGATCACTGGCGGCACCACCGGCATCGGCCTGGCCTCGGCGCAGGAATTCGTCGCCCAGGGCGCCACGGTGTTCATCACCGGCCGGCGTCAGGCCGAGCTGGACAAAGCCGTCGCCGCCATCGGCCCACGGGCCATCGGTATTCAGGGCGACGTGGCAAAACTGGACGATCTGGATCGCATCTACCGCGAAATCGCCGAGAAGGCCGGCCACCTCGACATCCTGTTCGCCAATGCCGGTGGCGGCGACATGCTGCCGCTGGGTTCGATTACCGAAGAGCACTTCGACCGGATTTTCGGCGCCAACGTGAAAGGCACGTTGTTCACGGTGCAAAAGGCACTGCCGCTGCTGCGCGATGGCGCATCGATCCTGCTGACCTCATCGACCACTTCGGTGCAGGGCACGGAAAACTTCAGTGTCTACAGCGCGAGTAAAGCCGCCGTGCGCAACTTCGCCCGCTCGTGGCTGCTGGACCTGAAACCTCGGCGCATCCGCGTCAACGCCATCAGCCCCGGTCCGGTGCGCACGCCAGGTCTGGCAGGGCTGGTGCCGGCGGAGCACGCTCAGGGGCTGTTCGACCAGTTGGCGTCGGTGGTGCCGATCGGGCGTCTGGGGGAGCCGAGCGAGATTGCCAAGGCAGCGTTGTTCCTCGCTTCGGATGACAGCAGCTTCGTCAACGGCATCGAATTGTTCGTCGACGGCGGCACCGCGCAGATCTGACTGGCGTCAGTCAATGCCCCGGCACTTGTTCATTCGAGTGCCGGGGCTCGTCTGTTTCATCCGTTTCTTCGGCCGGTGCCTTGTCCCAGATCAGGCGCGGATCGAAGCTCATGGCCGAGAGCATGGTGAATACCACCACCAGGCCGAAAAACAGAATTCCCGGTCGCGGCTCGATATCTCCCAGCGCCTGGAACTTCACCAGCGCCGCCACCAGCGCGACCACCAGCACGTCGAGCATTGACCAATAGCCGATCAGCTCGACGAATCGATACAGCTTCGAACGTTCCCGGCGCGCCCAGTGACTGTCCCGTTGCACGGTGACCAGCAGCAGCGTCAACGCGACGAATTTCACTCCCGGCACCGCAATGCTGGCGATGAAGATGATCAGCGCAATGTCCCACGCGCCGTGGTCCCAGAACTCCAGCACGCCACTCATGATGGTGCTGTCGGCGCCGTTGCCGAGCAGGGTGGTGTTCATTACCGGCAGCAGATTCGCCGGTACGTAAAGCGCCAGGGCGGCGAACATGTAGGCCCAGGTGCGGGCCAGCGAGTTGGTCTTGCGCCGGTGCAGCGGTGCGTCGCAGCGTGGGCATTGGTGCGGTTCGTCGGTCATGTCGCAGGCCAATCCGCAGCTGTGGCACAGGCAGAGATTGAGTTCGCTGGCGGTCGGTGGTCGTTTCACAGGATGTCCCACAAATCACGTATGTCGCGCCCGGCAATGCGGATCAGCAACAGGCTCAATACAGCGAGGGCGAACAGGCCGATGCCGGGGATCACATCGAGCATGCCCGCCAGTTTGAACACCGCGACCATGGCGCCGAGCAGGCAAACCTCAAGCATGCTCCACGGCCGTAACGTTTCCAGCCAGCGCATGCACACTTTGAAGGCCGGGCAGCGGCGCGAGGCGAGGGCGAAGCTCAATACCCAGATGAGCAAAACCAATTGAAAGGCCGGGGCGATGATGATCGAGATCGCCGCGACCATGGCCATGAAAGTAATCGGCCCCTGACTCAGGGCCAGCACCGAATCCCACAGGGTCGCGCTGTTTTTCAGGCCCTTCATGCTGATGCTCATCACCGGGTAGAAATTGGCGAACAGCCATAGCATGGCGGCAGTGAAACTCAGGGCCAGACGTTGCTCCACGCTCAGGTTGTTGTGGCGCTGGAGCACGCCGCCACAGCGAGCGCAGAGGGATTTCTGGTAGCGGGCGAGCGTGGCTTTTTCGTACACGCAATCGCAATGCTCGCAGATGATCAGGTGATCAGTCGTGGCCATGGGGCGCTCGAGGGAAGGAGGGCTGAACCTTCTTCAATATAGGCGCGTTGGGGCATCCGACAACTGTCACATTCCGAAATGCACCTTTGATCTGCCGCTGCACCGCGCCGAATCTGGCCCCGGACAGCGACCACGCAACCGGGCGTTCAGACCGGTTGCGTGGCTTCCTCTTCCGCTATCGCTGCCTTCACACCGGGCCGCTCGGCGATGCGCGTCATGTAGTTCGCCAGCGCTGGCCAGTCTTCGACGGCGATGCTGAACGTCGGCAACCACTTCAACACCGTGAACAGATAGGCATCCGCGACGCCGAACGCCGGCATCAGATACGGTTGCGTTGTGAGGAGGCGGTTCAGGTAATCCAGTCGTTTGAAGAGTTTGTGTTTGAAGATCGTTTTGGTGGATTCCGGGATTTCGCGGCTGAACAGCGGTGCGCTGCCCCCATGAATTTCCGAACTGATGAAATTCAGGTATTCCTGCAAACGCGAGCGCTCCCAGGTGCCATTGGCCGGGGCCAGCGTTTGACCGGGCAAAAGGTCGGCGAGGTACTGCAAAATGGCCGGGCCTTCGGTCAGTACCTCGCCGTTATCGAGCATCAGCGCCGCCACGTAGCCTTTCGGATTGATCTCGTGAAAGTCCCGGCCGTCGGCGGTGCGCTTGGTCTGGTTGTTGACCCGGATCAGTTCGAACGGCAGCGCCAGTTCTCGCAGCACAATGTGCGGGGCCAGCGAGCAGGTCATGGGGGCGAAGTACAGTTTCATGGGATCTCCTTCAAATGAGAGCCCAGAATCCGGCATTGTGGCGGCGCTTCGCAAAGGACATCTGCGGTGCTAGCGTATGACAAAATCTCATGGATTGAAGAGGCCCTATGCTCACCCGACTGCCGTCGCTCAACGGATTGCGAGCCTTCGAATGCGCGGCCCGCCACATGAGCTTCACCCGCGCTGCTGAAGAGTTGAATGTCACCCAAACCGCAATCAGCCATCAGATCCGTCGCCTCGAAGAAGAACTTGGCGTGCGCCTGTTCATGCGTTTGAAGGATGGGCTGGCGCTGACCGATGAGGGCAATGCGTACTTTCCCGGGATTCGTTCGGCGTTTCTGGAACTGCGGCATTCAACCGAGCGTTTGCTGGAGGCCAACAACCAAAGTGTCCTGACGATCAGTACGCTGGTTTCGGTGGCGTCCAAATGGTTGTTGCCGCGTCTGCCGTCGTTTCGCGAGGCGCATCCCGAGATCGATGTGCGGATCAGCGCGTCCACCGAACTCGTGGACTTTCGCAAGGGCGGTATCGATGCGGCGATTCGCTACGGCACCGGCGAATGGCCGGGGTTGCGGGCGGACTGGTTGATGTCCGACGAGATCTTTCCGGTGTGCAGCCCGCGCTTGCTCAGTGGTCCGAACCCGATCAAGACACCGGCCGATCTGACCCGACACACCTTGCTGCAAGTCAGCGGCCAGACCGCCAACGACTGGAGCGACTGGCTGCACGCGGCAGGCCAGCCGCCGCTCCCGGCCAAAGGCCCACGCTTGACCTTCGACCTGGCGATGATGGCGGTGCAGTCGGCGATTGACGGGCAGGGCGTGTGCATCGGTCGTTCGACCTACGTTGAGGACGATTTGCGCGCGGGGAGGCTGGTGGCGCCGTTTGATTTGCGGCTCAAGTCCGACTCGGGTTTCTACTTCGTCACGCCCCATGAAAACGCCGGTTCGAAAAAGATCGTCGCCTTCAGGCAATGGCTGTCGCAGGTGGTGAGAGTTGTATGAGCGTGTATCAATCCCGCCCTCGTACACAGTGAGCTAACAAGCGCCGGTATCGGGACACATTCCCGGTACATGCCCTCTTCAAAGTAGAGGCGTCACTTCACTACTTCCGAGAGGGCAACACCATGCGCCGCACACTCCTGATGACCGCAGCCGCCGTACTGGTTTCAATGACCGGTCTCGCACACGCCGCTGACACCCCATCCGCCGCCCCTGCGAAGAGCTGGCAACAAGGCCTGAGCCGCACGGATCTGGTCCATCAGGATCTGGGCGCTGCCGATCGCGAAGTGATTCAGGCCCGGGTCGATTTCGAACCGGGCATCACTTCGCCCCGGCATGCGCACCCGGGCGTTGAAGTCGCCTATGTGATCAGCGGCACCTTCGAATACCAGCTCGAAGGCCGGGCACCGGTGACGCTCAAGGCGGGAGACTCGCTGTTCATCCCTGAGGGCGTGGCGCATATCGCGAAAAACGTTGGCAACGACAAGGGCTCGGAACTGGCGACTTACATCGTCAAGAAGGGCGAGCCGTTGCTGATCCTCAAGCAATAACCCCCGGGATACTGAAAAGGCCTGCCAATGTGGCAGGCTTTTTTTGCTGTCGGCGGATTCAATGCAGGCCGATGCCGCCCGACTCAGACTGAAAGAACTTCAGCGCACATCCACCTCTTTCACAACCCCGGCAGATGCCCTTTGCTTGCGCCTCTTGCGCCAACTGAAAAACGCATGCACCGGATGCAGAACGGCCGTCAGCACGCCCAGCAGCAGGATGATGAAGAGGATGATCAGCGGGATGCTTTCGTGCGAGAACATGGTGGGTTACTCCTGTAGTCACTATGTTGGAAACCCCAGACTAGACGCATCCGACGATGTTTTTGGTGAACGTATGTTCATCCTCGGTCGCTTCGATTGTGCTACGGGAGGCCCGGGATCGGCTCCGCGTTCGTGAGCAGTTCTAAGGCTCGTTTTTCTCGCTGACGGTCAACCGGGCATGTCGAAATCAGGCATCGGCATGCCGCACACGAGCTATTTGCGTTCAACTTCAGCCACGTAAGGTGAAGCGTCCATCAGAGAACAAGAAAACAATGAACAGCCTGAATTCGAAGGAATCGAGCGGTCAGTTGGCGCAGGGATTCAAGCCTCGCCACGTGACCATGTTGTCAATTGCGGGAATCATCGGCGCGGGGTTGTTCGTGGGTTCCGGACACGCCATCGCAGCGGCGGGGCCGGCGGTTTTGTTGGCGTATCTGTTTTCCGGCCTGCTGGTGGTGCTGGTCATGCGCATGCTGGGGGAAATGGCGGTGGCCCGACCGGACACCGGATCGTTTTCCACCTATGCCGATCTGGCCATCGGTCGCTGGGCCGGCTTCACCATCGGCTGGCTCTACTGGTGGTTCTGGGTACTGGTCATTCCCATCGAGGCGCTGGCCGCCGGGCATGTCTTGAATCAGTGGTTTCCCCACGTCGATACGTGGTTGTTTGCGCTGGTGTCGATCATCCTGCTGGTGATCACCAACCTGTTCAGTGTCGCCAAATACGGCGAGTTCGAATTCTGGTTCGCCATGGCCAAGGTCGTGGCGATCATCGGTTTCATCGGTGTAGGTTTTGCCGTGCTGATGGGCTGGATTCCCGAGCGTGAAGTCAGCGGCCTCAGCCGCTTGATGGAGGAACATGGCGGGTTCGCTCCCAATGGTTTGTCGGCGGTGGTCGGCGCGTTCATCACCATCATGTTCAGTTTCATCGGCACCGAGGCGGTGACCATCGCCGCTGCCGAATCGGACAACCCGGCACAGAACATCGCCAAAGCCACGCGTTCGGTGATCTGGCGCATCGGCGTGTTTTATCTGCTGTCGATCTTCGTGGTGATTTCCGTGGTGCCGTGGAACGATCCGCTTTTGGCGTCCGTCGGTTCCTATCAGCGCGCACTGGAACTGATGAACGTTCCCCACGCCAAATTCATGGTCGATGTGGTGGTGTTGATCGCCGTGGCCAGTTGCATGAACTCGTCGATCTATATCGCTTCGCGCATGCTGTTTTCACTGGGGCTTCGCGGCGATGCACCGCAGGCCTTGAAAGTGACTTCCGGCGCAGGCGTGCCGAGGGCGGCGGTGATTGCCAGCAGCGTCATCGGCGCCGGGGTGACACTGCTCAGCTACTTCATGCCCGCCGGCCTGTTTCAATTCCTGCTCGCCAGTTCCGGGGCCATTGCGCTGCTGGTGTACCTGGTGATCGCGGTTTCTCAACTGCGTATGCGCCGGATGCTGCTTCGGCAGAATGTCGAGCTGACCTTGCGCATGTGGCTGTTTCCGTGGCTCACGTATCTGGTGATGGCCTTCATCTGTGCCGCCCTCGCGGTGATGATGCTGACGCCGGAGCATCGTCTGGAAGTAACTTCGACCATTGGCCTGGCGCTGGCGATTTCCTTTATCGGGCTGGTGACCACGCGTCAGCATGGGCAGGCGAGTTCTTCTGTCCCAGTCAAACAAAACGCCCGAGGCAGTGCCTCGGGCGTATAGGGAGGATCGGGATTCAGATCAGGCGCAGGGTCACATCGATGTTGCCGCGAGTGGCCTTGGAGTAAGGGCAGGTCTGGTGCGCGGCCTCCACCAGCGACTGGGCGACCGAAGGTTCCAGCCCCGGCAGGCTGACATTCAAGCGTGCCTGCAGGAAAAACGCGTCGCCGGTCTTGCCCAGATCGATTTCGGTTTCCACCGCCACGTCGGCCGGCAGCCTGATCTTCAGCGCAGCTGCCGCCTTGCCCATGGCGCCGATGAAGCAGGCCGACCAGCCGGCTGCCAGCAGTTGCTCCGGGTTGGTGCCGCTGCCATTGGAGCCAGGTGGCGACAGTTTGACGTCCAGGTTGCCGTCGGAACTGCGCGAGGCGCCATCGCGTCCGCCGGTGGTGCGGGTCTTGCCGGTGTACAGCACGGTGTCGATTTGATTGATCATGAGAATGCCTGCCTGTGTGAGTGGTGGAGTCGGAGGTAAGGTTCCGATGGCCCACACTTTTGCATTGGCATGTACCGGGGATGTGTCGTGCAACGGGGGGTTATGTATCGCTGTGTAGCAATGCAGTTCAGCCTGATCGCTGAGAGAGCGTCAGCAGAATTCCGACGCACACGCGTGGGTTGATCGCATTGAGCGGCATGTCCCAACCATGTACGACTGCGGGCGTCCGGGCCGCAGTGCAGTCCCGAACGTTGAGGACTGCACTGCGTGCAACGGCGAGGGCTCAGCCCTCCTGGCTTTCCGGGGCTACCACCCACACGCTGCATGGCATTTTGTAGAGCAGGTGCTCGACGGTGCTGCCGACCAGCCGGCCGATTCCCCGGTGGGCCACACGACCCATGACGATGAGATCGACGTCGTACGCATCGGCATAACTGGACAGCACCTTGGCCGGGTCGCCGAGGATCATGTGTTGATTCTCGGCGGGAATGTCATTGCGTTCAGCCAGATCACGGAAGGCCTCACCCTGGGCATCGAACAGCTTTTTGGCGGCATTCGAGGAAAAGAACGCCGAGGCGTTATCGAAGCCGAATTCTGCTGCGCCTATCGAGGACAGGTCGTGGGCGTAGATCGCATCGAGTTGAGCGTTGCAGATGCTCGCCAGTTTGGCCGCTTCGCGCAGAATCCGGTCATTGAGCCCCACATAGCGGTCATCGCGATGGAACGGATCGACCGCCGCGACGATACGCCGCGGCAGAGCGTGCAGTACGTGGCTGACGAAGTGCAGCGGCACCGGGCATTCGCGCAGCAGATGGACGTCAAGGGGGGTGAACATCAGGCGCGACAACGCTGATTCGTGCTCCAGCGCCTTGATCATGGCCGCCATCGGCTGCTCCTTGAGGTGAATGAGGATCTCCTTAAGCGCGTTTTCCACCCACACGACTTCCGTCGTCACGTGCACGCCGAGTTTGCGTAAAGGGCGGGCCTGATCCTCCAGCCATTGCCGATGCCGCTCGACATAGCCCACGCGCATCTGTTCCAGCGCCTGTTCATTGACCAGACCGGCAGTTGCCAGGCCCTCCAGATAATCGAATGCCACGATGTGCAGCGCGGCGTCCGCGGCTTTGGCCAATGCCGCCGCACGGTCGAACGCCGGGCTGTTTTCCATCAGGGGTGAGACGACGAGCATGAAGCGTGATTGCTCAGACATGGCAGATCTCCCGTAGGCAAATGCAGGAACGTCTGGACTCGAGAGCGACCGCGCACTCGGGCTGTACCGCTTAGTGCCTATCCTGCCGACGCTGGTGGGGAGGGCCTTGATTTTTGTCAACCCGATGAGTGGCCGCCGATCTGGCCGGATCGGCGGTCAGGGGCGGACTGATCCACCGATTGTTGACCATTATCAATCTTTGCCGTGTCCCTCGGGCGCAGTCTGCTTTCAATGCTGACCCCACGTTCACGGCTGGCCCGGAGGATCGACCATGGCGACCATGAAAGCTGCAGTTTTCGTTGAAAAGAACCGTATCGTGCTCGAAGACAAGCCGATCCCCGAGGTCGGCCCGCTGGACGCTCTGATCCGCATCACCACCACGACCATCTGCGGCACCGACGTGCATATCCTGCGCGGTGAGTACCCCGTGGCCAAAGGGCTGACGATCGGCCATGAACCGGTGGGCATCATCGAGCGGCTGGGTTCGCAGGTGCGCGGTTTCGTCGAAGGGCAACGGGTGATTGCCGGGGCAATCACGCCGAGTGGGCAAAGTTACGCCTGCCTGTGCGGCTGCGGCTCCCAGGACGGCCCGGACACCCGGCACGGCTTCAAGGCCATCGGCGGCTGGAAGTTCGGCAACACGCTTGACGGCTGCCAGGCCGAGTACGTGCGGGTGCCGGACGCGCTGGCCAATCTGTGTCCGATTCCCGAGGGCCTGACGGACGAGCAGGTGCTGATGTGCCCGGACATCATGTCCACCGGATTTTCCGGGGCCGAGCGCGGCGAGATCAATATTGGCGATACCGTCGCGGTGTTCGCGCTGGGGCCTATCGGCCTGTGCGCCGTGGCAGGCGCGCGCCTCAAGGGCGCTCCGCGAATCATTGGCGTTGACGCCGTGCCGCAGCGAATGGATGTCGCTCGTCGGCTGGGGGCAACCGACGTGATCAACTTCAAGGACGGCAACGTGGTCGAGCAGATCATGGCGCTGACCGACGGGCGTGGCGTCGATGTGTCCATCGAGGCCCTGGGTACCCAGGGCACTTTCGAATCGGCGTTGCGGGTGCTGCGGCCCGGCGGGCGGTTGTCCAGCCTCGGGGTGTATTCCAGCGACCTGCGCATTCCGCTCGACGCCTTTGCCGCCGGCCTTGGCGATTACAGCATCGTGTCCACCCTGTGTCCGGGCGGCAAGGAACGCATGCGCCGGTTGATGGCGGTGGTGCAGAGCGGGGCGGTGGATCTGTCGCCGCTGGTCACACATCGTTTCAAACTCGACGACATCGAGGCCGCCTATGAGCTGTTTGCCCATCAGCGCGACGGCGTGATGAAAGTCGCGATCACGCCTTGAATGTCCGGTTTGCGGAGACGTCCATGAAAATCGAGATTATCCAGAGACGCAGCCCCGATGGCTGGATCGTGCACATGGATCGGCTGCAAGTGCGCTTCAACAGCCTGGAGCAGGCCCGGGCATTCGTCGACCAGCTCCAGGCCCGGATCGACGCACCGCACCCCTGGCCGCAGCCGGCGGTGCAAGGCTGGCGACCCGATGGACGCCGCATGGCCGTTGGCGGCAAGCGTTGACTGGTAGCGGCCAACAGAGGCGGGCAGAGCGTGAATGAATCCCTCGACCTGGCGGGCGCGGCGGCCGCGCTGGGCATCGGTATGCTCATCGGACTGGAGCGCGAGCGGCACAAAGGTACCGACAGTACCCGCGATTTTGCAGGCATGCGGACTTTCGCCATCACCGCGTTGCTGGGGTATGTGGCGATGCAGGTCGGTGGCGCGTTGCTGCTGGGGATTGTGGCGCTCGGCCTGACCGCGCTGATCACCGTGGCGTATTGGCGAAGCCTGAGCGACGACCCGGGCGTCACCAGCGAAGTGGCTTTGCTCACGGTATTGCTGCTCGGCGCCTGGTGCGGTTCTGCTACAGGGTTGGCGGTGGCGACAGGCGTGGTGGTGGCGGGGTTGCTGGCGTACCGGGAAAAACTGCATGACTTTGCCAACAGCCAGTTGACCGAGACCGAAATGCGCGACGGTCTGGTCCTGCTGGTGGCGGCACTGGTCATCCTGCCGCTGGCGCCGGATCGCTACATCGGGCCTTATCACGCGATCAACCTGCGGACCCTCTGCACACTGACGGTATTGCTGATGCTGGTGGGGGCCATCGGGCACATCGCCGTGCGAATTCTGGGCAGTCGTTATGGCTATGCCATCAGTGCCATTGCCTCCGGTTTTGTTTCCAGTACCGTCACCATCGCGTCCATGGGGCAGCGCGTCGCCAGGGCGCCCGGGCAGGTGCGAACCTTCGCGGCGGCCGCCATCGTGTCCAACCTGGCCACGGTGATTCAGATGGCGCTGATTGTCGGTACCGTGGACCCCTCGCTGTTGCGCAGCCTGTGGGTACCGCTGGGCTGCGGGCTGGCGACCACCGCGTTGTATGGCGCATGCCTGATGTTTCCCGGGTCGCAAGGAGGTGCCGAGGAACCCCTTGAGGGCGGGGGGGCGTTCAATCTCAGGCTCGCCGTGGTCGTGACGTTGACCATGACCGCCATCACGCTCGTTTCATCGGTAATGCTCAACTACCTTGGCCAGGTCGGGGTGATGCTGACCGCAGCCTTCAGCGGTTTTGCCGACGCGCATTCGTCCATCGCGTCCATCGCGTCTCTGGCCAGGGCGGGGCTGTTGCCCGTCGATGCCATCGTCCCGCCGGCGCTGATTGCCTTCAGCAGCAATTCGTTGAGCAAGTGCCTGGTGGCCTGGGTCAGCGGCGGCCGGCGGTTTGCTGCGTATGTCATTCCCGGACAGCTTTTGCTGACGCTGGCCATGTGGGCGGGCACCTTGCTGCATTGAAGCGTGTCTGGAATCTACGGGTTTGCCCGGCAGAACAGCCAAAGCTGACAAAGATCAAATGGCTTGCGGCTGCATGGCTCAATCTGTACCGGTGTTCTTTCAGATGGCTGTATGCCGAGGTGTCCCATGTCACAGACTCAGCGTTTATTGTTGGTCGCTCCCCCCGCCATGACGCGCACACCGGCGTTCGAACGCGCCGGCGCACTGGCACAGGTCATGCAGTTGCCGTTGCATATTGTCGCGTTCGATTACTTGCAGGCGCTGGCGGTGGCGGGGCTGTTTGCTGCCGAAGAAATCAGCGTGGCCCGGGAAAGTTATCTGCAGCGCCATCGCGATTGGCTCGCGGAGCAGGCTGCACACTTGGGCAAGCATGGTATCGAGGTCACCAGCGAAGTGCTCTGGGTGCAGCGCCCTTATGAGGAAATCCTGCATTTCGTCCATGAACAGTCGTTGGCGCTGATCATCAAGGATGCGCAGGAAGAGTCGGCCCTCAAGCGCGTGTTCTTCACCCCGCTGGACTGGCAGTTGCTGCGCGATTGTCCGGTGCCGGTGCATCTGGTGACCAATGACCGCCACCCTCGACCGCGCCATATCATGGTCATCGTCGATGTGCTGCGCAGCGAGGAGCAGGATCTGGTGTTCAACGATCAGATCATCGATGCGGCGGTGAAGCTGGCCGAACAGTGTGGCGCCGACCTGGATCTGGTCCATGTGTATGACTGGACTGCGGTGTACGCAACGGACATGGGTGTGGGCGCCTTGCCCCTGGCGATCGGGCTCTATGAATCCTTGGGTACGGCTCAACATGAAGCCTTCGCCGCGCTGGCGGAGCGTCACGGGGTTGAGGTGCAGCGGCGCCATTTCATCGAGGGCGCGCCAGTGCCGAACATTTGCGAGTTCGCCAGCCAACATGACACGGACGTGATCGTCATGGGCACCGTGCAGCACAATGGCTTGAACAAGTTATTGGGCACGACCGCCGAGCAACTCCTGCATCGCGCACCCTGCAGTGTGTTTGCGATCAAGCCGGGCGGGCAGTCGCAGAGCTGAAGCTGGATCACCCCGCGATGAACCGTTGGCCTGAACATCGCGGGGTGATTTTTTACAGGTGGAGACTATGGATCACCTGACTGCTGCTTTCGCGGTCATGGTGCGTCTCGAAACCCAGCTCTCTGGCCAGGTCGCGCATGGGTGCATTGCTGGACGCGTCCACCGAATACATCCGATGGAAACCGTTGCGGCGGGCAGCCTTGATCAGGTGTTCCATCAACAAGGTCCCCAGCCCCAGGTGCTGCCATTCATCGGCGACGGTCACGGCGCATTCACATTCGTGTTCGTCAGTGGCGGCATAGCGGCTGACGCCGATTTCGATGAGTTGGCCGTTTTCGTGCACCAGAGCGATGTAAGCCATGCGCTTTTTGTTATCGGTGTCCATCAACTGGTCGAGCATCGCCTTGCCCGGCTCGTTGATCTGCGCGAGAAAACGCATGTGCCGTGACTCGGGAGAGAGCCGCTTGATGAAGGCGTATTCGCGCTCGCGATCCTTTTGCGCCAATGGGCGGATCAGAATGTGGCGACCATCCTTGAGTGCTTCGATCCAGTATTGCCCGGACACCGCGGCATAGGCCGCAGCAGCGCGTTCGTTGTGGTCTTTGACAGTGAGCATGGGGTGGTCCTCCTGGCGCTTTTCTCAGGTTGGCGCGGGGTGATGCACCTCGCGGTTGAGTCCTTTCTACGCCGCTGGCGCGACCGGAATCTGATCTGGATCAGAGACCGTCGATGTGTGGCGCTGATTTGCGCCTTTCTGATGTAAATCAACCCGGCCATGGGCATGGCAGGCGCAGTCTTGGCTCATTGGCATGGGTGGATATGTCCGAACCGAGGTGTGTGATGGGCCAATATCAACGTTTATTACTGATCGCCGACCCGAACCTGCATCCGTCTGCGGCGATGACACGCGCCGTGGCGCTGGCCAAGACGTGTGGCGCGGTATTGCATGTGCGAGCGTTTGCCGATCCCGTGCCGGTGGTGCATGTGTGGGAAGAGAAAACCGACGACGCCAGCTACCAGCGCTATTTGCGTCGCTATCGCCGCTGGGTCGCGGATGAAGAACAGCGTCTGGGCGACCTGGGCATCGAGGCCACCGTCGAGGTCGTGTTCACCACGCACCCGCTGGCGGACATCCTGCGCGCCGTCGAAGACCTCAAGCCGGATCTGCTGATCAAGGACGTCACCCTGGAACCGGCGCTCAAGCGCGTGTTCATCACGCCGCTCGATTGCCACCTGCTGCGCGAGTGCGCGGTGCCGGTGCACCTGGTGAATCAGGCGCGTTACGGGGTACCGCACCGTGTGGTGGCCGCGGTCGATCCGTTTGATCCGGCCACGCAGATCAGCGGCCTGAACGACACCATCATTCAAACTGCCAATGCCCTGGCCTTGCAGTGCGATGCGCCGCTGCACCTGCTGTATGCCTACGATTTGTCGGCTGCGTTCAACGGCGACGCGCCGCTGGTCGGTGGCGGCTGGGGCGTGGATTTTGCCGAAGAGTTGCGCCAGGCGTTGCACATGGCTTTCGTCAGTCTGGCCGACCGTTATGGCGTGCCCCCGGAGCGCCGGCACTTTGTCATGGGGTTGCCGGTGCCGGTGATCAGTGAGTTTGTCGAACAGTATCAGGCCGATGTGGTGGTGATGGGCACCGTGCACCGGGTGGGTATCGATCGCTTGATCGGCAGCAACACCGAGCGGGCGCTGTACAGCGTGCCGGGCAGTATTCTCGCGGTGCGGCAAAGCATCAGGGGGTGAGCACTATGGCGCCGTTGAACCGGCCGCTGCGCAAACAGGCCAGGGCCTGATTGGCGTCATCCAGCGCAAACCGGGTGATGTCGCAGTGCACCGGCGTGTGTTGCAGCTCGGCGAAAAACGCGGTGCCGTCCTCACGGGTCAGGTTGGCTACCGAGCGCAGGCTGCGTTCGCCCCAGAGCAGGCGATAGGGGAAGGCGGGAATGTCGCTCATGTGGATACCGGCGCAGATCACGCAGCCTCCCTTGACCGTTGCCGAGAGTGCCATAGGCACCAGCGCACCGACCGGGGCGAAAATCAGGCCGGCATCCAGCGGATGGGGCGGCAGTTGATCCGAAGGGCCGGCCCATACGGCCCCCAGCTTGCGGGCATAGGCCTGGCTTTCGTGATCCTCGGGCCGGGTGAAGGCGTACACCTGTTGGTGGCGACCCCGGGCGATCTGGATCGCCAGGTGGGCTGCCGCGCCAAACCCGTAGAGTCCCAGGTGTCGGGCGTCACGGGCCATTTGCAACGCACGAAAGCCGATCAGCCCGGCACACAGCAGGGGCGCGGCCTGTTGGTCGCTCAGCGTATCGGGAATCGGGAAGCAGAATCGCGAGTCGGCAACGGTGTACTCGGCGTAACCGCCGTCCAGTTGGCAGCCGGTGAACTGCGCCTGATCGCAGAGGTTTTCCCGGCCCGAGCGACAGAACGAGCATTCGCCACAGGTCCAGCCCAGCCAGGGAACACCCACCCGTCGCCCGATCCACTCCGGGGCGACGTCGCCGCCCACGGCGGTGACTTCACCGACGATTTCGTGCCCCGGCACCCGTGGCAACACAGCTTGCGGCAGTTCGCCGTCGAGCAGGTGCAAATCAGTGCGGCACACGCCGCAGGCCAGGACTTTGATCAGCAGTTGCCGTGCGCCGGGCTCCGGGACCGGACGTTCTTCCCGTTGCAGCGGCTGTCCGGGCGAGTGCAGAACCATGGCGCGCACAGGCAGGCTCCAGACTTGACGGGATCAGCACAAGGTAGGGCGATGGCAACCGGCGATCATCTGTTTGAGCCCTTCCAGATTGTGGATTTTCACATCGCGCCCGGAGATTTCCACCAGGCCCTGATCGCGCAGGTGCGCGATGCCCCGG
Organism: Pseudomonas sp. 58(2021); assembly: GCF_017491585.1. Taxonomy (NCBI): domain Bacteria; kingdom Pseudomonadati; phylum Pseudomonadota; class Gammaproteobacteria; order Pseudomonadales; family Pseudomonadaceae; genus Pseudomonas; species Pseudomonas sp. 58(2021). The sequence continues at coordinate 65,122 of NZ_JAFGYZ010000026.1, read as the reverse complement.
CAGATGGTTTCCAGGCGCAATCCCAGGTACGAGCCAATTTCCTCGCGGCGCATTTTCAGTACGAAGTTTTTCGCCGAGTAGCCGCGCTGGTTCAAGCGTTGCGACAGGTTCAGCAGGAAGGCCGCCAGGCGTTCGTCGGAGTTCATCGTACCGAGCAACATGAGCATGTCGTGGTCGCGCACGATTTCCCGGCTCAGCAGCTTGGTCAGGTTGTGCTGCAGCGAGGGCAGTTGCTGTGCCAGTTTTTCCAGATGGGTGAAATGGATCGGGCAGACTTCGCTGTCTTCCAGCGCAAAGGCGTTGCAGGCGTGGGTGTCAGTGCTGATGGCGTCCAGGCCGAGCATTTCTCCCGGTATTTGAAAGCCGGTGACCTGTTCGCGCCCGTCGACGGACAGCACGTTGGTCTTGAATGACCCCAGGCGAACGGCATACAGGGATCGCAGCGGATCACCCTCGCGATAAAGTGCCGCGCCTTTCCTGACCTTGAAACGCTGCACGATCAGCGCATCCAGCCGCTCTACCTCTTGCCCGGACAGGCCGATCGGCAAACACAGTTCCAACACACTGCAGTTGGAGCAGGCAGACTTGAGCTGACGAAATTGCAGTGGTTTTGTATCGGGCATGAATGTGATCCCCATCACGTTGTGTTGTAAGCATAGTCGCCAGGCTCTCGGCGGCACTCAAACCGGCGTCGGCAAAGGTAAAAAACGACCAATGGAATATGTCACCCATCATCTACAGCGCTTGCGGACAGGTGACCCAATGACCGTTTTCGCAGAGGGCGACGCTTGATCTAGATCAAGTCTTGCGGGTTTCAGGTCTCCAGAATCGATAAACAGTTGTTGAACGGCCACGGCGGGCAATCTCATGAGCGAGTTTCTCAGTGCAGAGCAAGTGGAAGGTCTGGACGCTTACTGGCGGGCGAGTAATTACCTGGCCGTCGGGCAGATTTACCTCAAGGACAACCCGTTGCTCGCGATGCCGCTGCGTCGCAGCCATATCAAACCGCGTTTGTTGGGACACTGGGGGACGACACCGGGGCTGAACCTGATCTACACCCATCTCAACCGGTTGATCACCACCTATGACCTGAACATGCTGTTCGTTGCCGGCCCCGGTCATGGCGGGCCGGCGGTGGTGGCGCAGACGTATCTGGAAGGCACTTACACCGAGGTCTGTCCGACGGTCGAGCGCAATGCCAATGGCCTGTTGCGTCTGTTTCGGCAGTTTTCCTGGCCGTATGGCCTCTCCAGCCATGTGTCGGCGCAGATTCCCGGTTCCATTCACGAAGGCGGTGAACTCGGTTACAGCCTGGCGCACGCCTATGGTGCAGCGTTCGACAACCCTGATCTGATCGTCGCGTGCGTGATCGGTGACGGCGAGGCTGAAACCGGTACGCTGGCCGCCAGCTGGCATTCAAACAAGTTTCTCAACCCGGTGCGTGACGGGGCGGTGCTGCCGATCCTGCACCTCAATGGCTACAAGATCGCCAACCCCACGGTGCTGTCCCGAATCCCCGAGGACGAACTGTCGGCGCTGATGCGCGGCTATGGCTACGATCCGTACTTCGTCGAAGGCGATGATCCGATGCAGGTGCATCAGGTGCTGGCGCAGACCCTGGATACGATGCTGCTGAAGATTCGCCGGATCCAGCGTGACGCGCGTCGGCGGCCGGCCCATGCCGTGGCGCACCGGCCCGTCTGGCCGGTGCTGGTATTGCGCACGCCCAAGGGCTGGACCGGGCCACAGTTTGTCGATGGTCACCGCGTCGAAGGCACCTGGCGTGCGCATCAGGTGCCGCTGGCCGACTTCAGCCAGCCGGTTCACCTGCAACAGCTGGAAGCGTGGTTGAGCAGTTATCGTCCCGAAGAGCTGTTTGACGCCCAGGGGACGCTGATGCCGGAGATCGCGGCGCTCGCGCCCACGGGCCATCGGCGCATGAGCGCCAATCCCCACGGGAATGGCGGGCTGTTGCTGCGGCCACTGGATCTGCCCCGGTTTGCCGACTTCGCCGTACCGCTCGACACCCCCGGCAGTGTACGTGCCGAGGCCACGCGGGTACTGGGGACGTACCTGCGCGAGGTGATGAAGAACAGCCTGGCGACCCGCAATTTTCGCTTGTTCGGCCCTGATGAAACCGCCTCCAATCGTCTCGATGCGGTGTACGAAGTCACCGGCAAGACCTGGCTTGATCCGCTGGAGCCTGACGATTTGAACCTGAGTGCCGATGGCCGGGTCATGGAAATACTCAGCGAGCAGGTGTGCGAGGGCTGGCTGGAGGGTTATCTGCTGACCGGCCGCCACGGCTTGCTGTCCTGCTACGAGGCGTTCATCCATATTGTCGATTCGATGGTCAACCAGCACGCCAAGTGGCTCAAGACCGCTGCCGAAGTACCGTGGCGCAAACCGGTGGCGTCGCTCAACTATCTGCTCACGTCCCATGTGTGGCGCCAGGACCACAACGGTTTTTCGCATCAGGACCCGGGGTTCATCGATCTGCTGGCGAACAAAAAGTCCGACATCGCGCGGATCTACCTGCCGCCGGACGCCAATTGCCTGCTGTCGGTGGCCGACCATTGCCTGCGCAGCCGCCATTACATCAACGTCATCGTGGCCGGCAAACAACCGGAATGGCAGTGGCTGGACATCGACGCGGCGCAACGCCATTGCCAGGCCGGTATCGGTCGCTGGGCCTGGGCCTGCCGCGACGACCAGGCACCGGACGTGGTCATGGCCTGCGCCGGAGACGTACCGACCCTGGAAACCCTGGCCGCGGTGACCCTGTTGCGCGACTGCGTGCCGGACCTGAGGGTGCGGGTGATCAATGTCGTGGACCTGATGGTGCTGCAACCGTCGTATCAGCATCCTCACGGCTTGTCGGACAGTGCATTCGACACGTTGTTTACCGTCGACAAACCGGTGATCTTCGCCTTTCACGGTTACCCGGCGCTGGTTCACCGGTTGCTTTATAAACGCGCGAGTCATGACAATTTCCATGTCCGTGGCTTCAAGGAGGAGGGCGCGACCACCACCCCGTTCGACATGGCCGTGATCAACAGTCTGGATCGCTATCGGTTGATGCTCGATGTGTTCGAGCGCGTGCCGCGGTTGCAGGACCAGCTACATGAAGCACGGGCGCGCTACTGGTCGCAAATGGAGCGGCACAAGCTCTATCTCATCGAGCATGGCGAGGACCTGCCCGAGGTGCGTAACTGGCAGTGGACGCCTGCGTCATCCCCGTGAGCGGCTACTTGCTCTTCCAGTATTTCTGCATTTCGAGGAACAGAAACGAGGCGGTCCAGGTAATGAGGACCAGACCGGTCAGCGCCTCCAGGCCCGTCAGGTATTTGAGGTGGCCGACCGGGGAAATGTCACCGAAACCGATGGTCGTGTAGGTGGTGAAGGAGAAGTACACGCAGTCCATGAAGGTGCCGTCGAAGTTGCCTGTCAGATAGCCCCATTTACCGGAATGCGCCATCAGGTAATACGCCAGGGCAAACGCCCAGACTTCGATGGCATGGGCCAGCAGGCTGCCAAACACGCCGACGACAATCCTGAATCGGCGCCACAGTTTCAGGCGCGGCAACCAATCGTTCAGACGCAGCAGGCATTCGTAGTGAATGACTACGGCGACGATCACCACCAGCGTGTTGATCAGCGTGACTGCCAGCATTGACCAGCCTCCCGGTTCAGGACGGTGCCGTGTCGGTCCGCACAGGTTGCGCAACCGGCTGCAGGGGCCGTAGCGGGGCGAATTCCTCGGGGGTCAGGGTTTCCTTTTGCAGCAAGAGGCGGGCGCCGGCATCCAGGTCGGGCCGCAACCTTTCGAGCAGCGCTTTGGCGCGCTGCCAGGCTTCGTCCAGCAGGGCGCGAATGGCCAAGTCGATTTCCCGCGCGGTCTGTTCCGAATAGTCTTTTTCGCCGGGCCCCGGCACGCGTTCGCCGAGCCAGGTCGCGTTGCGCCGCTCCAGAACGGCCTGGCCGAGTTCGCGGCTCATGCCAAAGCGGGTGACCAACTGCCGGGCGATGTCCGTGGCGTGGGTCAGGTCATCGGCGGCGCCGGTGGAAATCTCCCCGATCACGAGGAATTCCGCAGCCCGTCCTGCCATCAGCACGACCATGCGGTCCTTGAGCATCTGGCAACTGATCAGAAAGCGGTCTTCGGTCGGTCGCTGCAGGGTATACCCGAGTGAGCCGATAGCGCGTGGCACGATCGAGACTTTGTGTACCGGATCCATGGCCGGCAAATGGCTGGCGGCCAGCGCGTGGCCCATTTCGTGATAAGCCACTACCCGGCGTTCTTCAGGGCGCAGCACACTGCTTTTGCGCTCGACGCCGGCAATCAGCCGTTCCACGGCGGCGGTGAAGTCGACGATGTCGACCTGGTCGGCGCCGCGCCGCGTCGCGACAATGGCCGCCTCGTTCACCAGGTTTGCCAGATCCGCGCCGGTGAAACCGGTGGTGATGTCGGCGATACGCTCGCTATCGATGTTCGGTGCCACGGTGATTTTCTGCAGGTGTACCTTGAGAATCGCCTGTCGGCCCTTGCGGTCCGGGCGGTCGATCAGCACTTGCCGGTCGATTCGCCCTGCGCGCAACAGCGCCGGATCGAGAACCTCCGGCCGATTGGTTGCAGCCAGAAGCACCACGCCTTCCCGAGGATCGAAACCATCCAGCTCCGAGAGCAGTTGATTGAGGGTCTGCTCCTTTTCGTCATTGCCACCGAACGCACCGGCGCCGCGCATCTTGCCCAGCGCATCCAGTTCATCGATGAAGATGATGCACGGCGCGGCCTGGCGTGCCTGCTCGAACAGATCGTGGACCCGCGCGGCACCGACGCCGACGAACATCTCCACGAACTCAGAACCGGAGATCGAGAAAAACGGTACGCCAGCCTCGCCGGCAATGGCTTTGGCCACCAGCGTCTTGCCGGTACCGGGTGGACCGACCAGCAGCGTACCCTTGGGAACGTGCGCGCCGAGGCGGGCATAACGGGCCTTGTCCTTCAGGAACGAAACGATCTCCATCAGTTCGAGCTTGGCTTCCTCGATCCCGGCAACGTCGGCGAAGGTGACGCCGGTATCCCGCTCGACAAACACTTTGGCCCGGGATTTTCCGATATTCATCAGGCCGCCCAGCCCCTGTTTTTCAGCGAAACCGCGCAACGCAAAGTGCCAGACCACCATGATCAGGATCAGTGGCAACAACCAGCCCAGCAGCCCGCTGAGCAGGGTGTTCTCATTGACGCCGCTGAACGTCACCCCCGAATGCACCAGGTCCGTGGCCAGCGTCGAATCCACCCGCACCGTGGTGAACAGTTCACGGCCATCGATGGGTTCGCGCAACTTGCCGCTGATCTGGTCTTTCTCGACCCGCAGATCACTGACCTTTTGCTCGTTCACCAACTGCAGGAACTGACTGTACGGAATGCTTTGCACGGCATGGCGTTCGGCGAACAGAAACTGCACAAGGGCCAGCACCACAAAAGCGATCAGGAAATACGACAGGTTCCACGGGTGATTGTTTTTCATGGTCATGGCTCGACGAGGAGGTTTATGCCAGCAGCAGATGGTCCTCGACCCGACTGACGCCGGGCACCGACCAGGCGGCGCGCTCGGCGATCTGCCGTTCACGCCACAGGTGAACCCGGCCTTCAAGCGTCACCACATCGCCTTCGACCTTGACGCGAATGTCCTTGGCTTCGACTTCGGCATTGCGTTTGAGCGCGGCTTCGATGCGTTGCTGGATATCGAAGACGTCCAGTCGCGGACGCAGGGTCAGGCGATTGTTCACGGCGGTGACGCCCGTGAGCTTGCGTACCGAGCGCTCGACGGTTTCCTTCTGGTATTGCCAGTCGACTTCGCCTTCCAGCGTGATCCGCCCGCCCTGCACGATGACCTTGATATCGCCCTCGGGTACGTCGGAACTCCAGTGGATGATTTTCAACGCGCGGCTGGCGATGGTGTCGTCTGCGGTACCGGCATTTCTCTCAAGCCTGACTTCGATTTCTTCGGCCAGCGCACGTACGCCCCTGACCCGTTTTACCGCACGTTCTGCGCTGACTTTCTGAGCGTAGCTTTTGACATGCCCCGTCAGCGTGACCACGCCATCCTCCACGGACACACCAATGTTGGCAGCGTCGATTTCAGGCTGGAATTCGAGTTCCTCCAGTATGCATTTGCGCAGGCTCAAGTCGTTCATGACGGTCTCCTCGTGGCGATGTGAGAGGGCAGGGAACAGGTGCCCGGTGTTTTTTTCTACGCCTGAGCGACAAAATTTCGTTGAGGAATATCAACAATGGCTGTTCGGGCCGCAGCGGCCGCAAGCGAGCGATTTGTTTGACAAAGATCAGAGCCGGCGGCGGCCAACGCCAGATACTCAAACCAACACGGTCTTGAGCATTGATCCATCGAGGAGAAAACCATGAACAGGCGCTTGGTCATTGTCGTGCTCGGTGTGCTGGTGGCGGCGACTGGCGGTTGCGGTCATCGCCAGACCGAAGAATTCGACGCTCGACTGGAGTCCGCCGAGGACAATGCCGCAACCGCCAGGCTTCGGGCCGATGAGGCGTTGCTCAAGGCAGAGCAGGCGCAGCGAGCGGCGCAAGAGGCGTATGAGCGCGCAAGACGCATAGCCGAAAAAGCGGCGCGCAAGTAATCGAGATCATCCGTGAGTCGGAACAGGGACGTGAGGCTGGCAGGGACCGGCCATGCATTGCCGGAGAAAGTGATGCTCAAGCTCAAACGTATTTTGTTGATTGCTCCCCCCGAGATGAACCGTTCACCGGCCTTCGAGCGGGCTCAGGCGCTGGCCAGGGCGACCGGAGCGCTTTTGCACATCGTGGCATTCGATTATGTCCAGGCGCTGGCGGTGGCGGGGCTCTTTGACCCGAATGCGATGGCGCAGGCACGGGAGGGCTACCTGCAAGTGCATCGGCAGTGGCTGGAACAGCAAGCGCGGTTTCAGCGCAGCGCCCGACTGCCCGTCAGCACCGAAGTGGTGTGGGCCAGGACCACGCCCGCCCATGTGCTCGAATACATCAATGACTTCCATGCCGATCTGGTGATCAAGGACATGCACTATGTGCCGGCACTCGAGCGTGCCTTTCACCGGCCGCTGGACTGGGTATTGCTGCGCGATTGCCCGGCTCATCTGCACCTGGTGAGCGAAAACGCGAACTCCGTGCCTGCGAAAATACTGGCAGCCGTCGACCTTTCTCATCTGGAAGAGCTGACCCAGGGCCTCAACGACCGGATTCTCGACCTGGCTACCACCCTGGCGGACGCAACCGGGGCGACGTTGCACCTGTTGAACGTCTGTAACTGGTCGGTGCTGGGGGACGCTGCGATGAGTGTGCCGACATTGAGTCTGGACCACAGCTTGTGCGAGGCGATCACCGATACCCAGCAAGAGGCATTCGATGCGCTTGCCGAACGCTACGGCATCGGCAAACCGTGCCGGCATCAACTGACCGGCATTCCCCATAAGGTGATCGAACTGTTCGCCCGCCAGAACGCTTTCGACATGCTGGTGCTGGGTTCGGCCTATCACCGCGATGTCGATGGTTCTGTCGGCAGTACGGTCGAAACGTTGACGAATCGGGCACCGTGCAGCCTGATGATCGTCAAACCCACGTCCGGTTTCGACTGATGGCAGCGCCAGTCAGGGGAGCAGTTGATAAAAATCAAAGGGCAGCGAGGCAAAAAGAGCGATCAATGACGCTCTTGTCGAGGCTGGGGAATTGGCCATGCGAATCACTTTTCTGGGTGCGGCCGGCACCGTCACCGGTAGCAAGTATCTGCTGGATCACAGGGATCGGCATGTATTGATCGACTGCGGCCTGTTTCAGGGCTACAAGCAATTGCGTCTGCACAACCGGGACCCTTTTCAGTTACCTGTGCAGGATCTGGACGCGATTGTCCTGACCCATGCCCATCTCGATCACAGCGGCTACCTGCCGGTACTGGTGCGCAACGGCTATCGCGGGCCGATCTATGCGACAGAGGCGACCTGTGAGCTGGTGAAAATCCTCTTGCTCGACAGCGGCCGCCTGCAGGAAGAGGAGGCCGGTTTCGCCAATCGGCACGGTTTCTCCAAACACTCGCCGGCATTGCCGCTGTACACCGAGCAGGACGCCGAGCAGACGTTGAAACTGTTGCACCCGATCGCGTGGCACCATCGGGTCGAAATCGTCCCTGGCCTGAGCGTCCTGTTGCGCGGGGCCGGTCATATTCTGGGGGCCAGCACCGTGGAAGTGGTCGCTGACGGGGTGACACTGGTGTGTTCCGGCGATCTCGGGCGCCCTGAAGACCCGTTGATGTTTGCCCCTGAAACCATCGAGCAGGCGGATTATCTGCTAGTGGAATCGACCTACGGTGATCGCAAGCATCCAGACGAGGACCCGGAGCACCAATTAGCCGACGTGATCAATCGCACGGCGCTGCGTCACGGTATTACTCTGGTGCCTTCATTTGCGGTGGGCCGGGCGCAATTGTTGATGTACCACTTGTACCGCCTCAAGCAGCAGCATGCGATCCCCGATCTGCCGATCTATCTCAACAGCCCGATGGCTACGGATGTCACGCGTTTGTACCAGCGCTTTCGCAGCGAACACCGGTTGTCGCCGCAAAGCTGCGAAGGGATGTGCAGCGGGACGCATTTTGTGCGTTCGACCGACGAGTCGATCGAACTGGACAGGCAGCGCACGCCGGCGGTGATCATCGCTGCCAGCGGCATGGCCACGGGCGGGCGGGTGCTGCACCACCTCAAGGCGTTGGCACCGAACCCGTCGAACTCGCTGCTGATGCCGGGCTTTCAGGCGGGTGGCACCCGTGGTGCACAGATCGTGGCAGGAGCCCCTTCGGTGCGCATTCACGGCCAGGAGGTCCCGATCCGTGCCGAGGTGGTGCCGATGCAGACCCTGTCGGCGCATGCCGATGCCGATGAAATCATGCAATGGCTGCGCGGCTTCAAACGCCCGCCGAAACACACCTTCGTGGTACACGGCGAACCCAATGCATCGGACGTACTGCGCCGGCGCATCAGTCTGGAGCTGGGCTGGTCGGTGTCGGTGCCGGAGTACCGCGACAGCGTCGAACTGGCCGCTGTCGGTGATACGCCAGACAAGGCCTGACGGGCAGACGAAACCGTTACGCGAATGAATGCGCAGGGGCACGGCATGTCGTTAAAACCGCCCGTTTCAGAGATCCACCGGCGGCCTGCACTGGAACTTGACCGGCATTACAGCCGGTCGGCCCTGTGGCTGACCTGGCTGCTGGGCGCCGCGATGTTTGCGACGGTGGTAGCGGTTGCTCTGCATTTTACCGATGTCGAATCCTTCAGCCGCTTGCTGACGCAGGCGCAGCCGCAATGGCTCATCGTTGCTTTCGTTCTGCAGGCCCTGACATACGTTGCCCAGGGCCAGGTGTTTCGCGTAGTGCTCAAGGCCGGAGGCCAGGACCTGTCCCTGTGGGTCGCGGGCAAGCTCAGCGTGATGAAGCTGTTTGTCGACCAGGCGCTGCCATCCTCCGGAATCAGCGGGGCGTTCGCTGTCGTGGCCTCGTTTGTTCGTCTGGGCTTTGTCAGGCCGGTGGTGCTGGCGTGTCTGGTACTGGACCTGTCGGGGTATTTTCTGGCCTATGCCTTGTCAGTGGGCCTGGCGTTGCCGGTCATCATTGTTCAGGGGCACGGCACGACGGCCGTGCTGACCACCTGCGTGATCTTCGTCGCATTCAGCCTGCTGCTGGCGATTGTCACTCCGGGTCTGGCGGGTAATGCACGACTGACGACACATGTGCCCGGCCAACGGTTGGCGATCGTTGCCAGAAGCCTTGCCTTGCTGACCGGCGCGGACCGGCGCCTGGTGCGCAACCACCTTCTGCTGTTGCGCATCACCTTGCTGGAACTGGCAATCATCCTTCTGGACAGCACAACCCTGTGGGTTCTGGTGCGCTCGCTGGGTGTTTCGGTACCGCCTCTGGGCCTGTTTGCAGGCTTCATGCTCGCCAGCGTCTTGCGCAGTATCGGCATCGTGCCGGGAGGCCTTGGGGCGTTCGAGGCGGCTGCCGTCGTCACCATGCACTGGGCCGGTATCGATGTAGCGGTGGCGCTTTCCGCGACCTTGCTGTTTCGCGGCCTGACGTTCTGGTTGCCGATGCTTCCCGGTCTTTGGCTGGCGCACCGGGAATGGCATTCCTCCGCCCACGGGCACGGCCCTGCGGCCAACACGGATTACTGGAGTCCGGCGGTCAGTCAATTGTTCAGTACCTTGCACAGTGGGCCGGCAGGATTGAGTCACGCTCAAGCCAGGGCACGACGGCGTCGAGCCCCGACCCCAATCAAGGATCGACCCAAAGGACTGGGCAGGCTGGTACTGGAGCAGATGCGCACGCCGTTGGTATTGATTCTGATCGCCGGCGCCGGTATTGCCGTGTGGGTGGGGGACTGGCTGGATGCGGCAATCGTCGGGTGCATTGTGCTGATCAGCGCGGTGCTCAGTGCCTGGTACGAGAATCGTGCCAGCCGGGCGGTTGAGCAGTTGCGCAGCAAGATTGCCTTGCGCGCGACCGTGCGGCGAGAAGGTCACTTGCTGGATGTGGCCGCCAGCGATGTGGTGCCCGGGGACATTCTGGTGCTCAGCGCCGGCAGCCTGATCGCGGCCGACGGTCGTATCCTGCAGGCACTCGATTGTTTCATCGGCGAGAGCCTGCTGACCGGCGAAACCTACCCGGTGGAGAAAGCACCGGGGGACTGCGCCCCGGAAGCCACCCTCGCGCAGCGTCACAACTGTGTGTTCATGGGCACCTCGGTGCGCAGCGGTTCGGCTGAAGTCCTGGTGACCCGCTACGGCCAGGACAGTGAGATCGGTCATATCGCCAGAACCCTGGCGTTACGCCCTCCGGAAACGGAGTTCGAGCGAGGCCTGCGGCACTTTGGCGGCCTGCTGCTGCGCGTGATGCTGGTGATCACCATCGTGGTGTTCGGCATCAACATCCTGCTGCATCGTCCACCTCTCGACACGCTGATGTTTGCGATTGCTCTGTCCATCGGACTGTCGCCGGAACTGTTGCCGGCGATCCTCAGTATCACCCTGGCCAAAGGTGCGCAGCGCATGGCCGGCAAGGGCGTGATCGTGCGTCACCTCAATGCCATTGAAAATCTCGGGACCATCGACATTCTGTGTACCGACAAGACCGGAACCCTGACCCGTGGGGTGGTGGTTCTGGACGCAGCGATGGATGTCGAAGGCATCGCGGCACCGAGCGTTCTGCAACTGGCAGTGCTCAACGCGAGCCTGCAGACCGGCATGCGCAATGCCATGGACGATGCCATCACCCTGGCGGGCAAAGACCTGGGGACGGACGACGGGGTGCGGAAAATCGATGAAATCCCTTATGACTTCGTGCGCAAGCGCCTGAGTGTGGTGGTCAGCCAGAAGTCGCCGGCTCCCCGCTTGATGATCACCAAGGGAGCGTTGGACAACGTGTTGCAAGTCTGTACCCATGTGCGGCGTGGGGGCCAGAGCCTGGCACTGGACAGCGCTGAACGGGCACTGATCGCGCAACGCTTCGGCGAGTGGAGCGAGCAGGGCTTCCGCGTCCTGGGACTTGCCACGCGTGAGCTGCCGGAACAGATGCACTATGGCCGCGAGGATGAGCGAGACATGAGCTTTCGCGGTTTCCTGTTGTTCTTTGATCCGCCGGAACCGGGCGTCACGGAAACCATCGCCACCCTCGACAGGCTCGGCGTGCAGGTGAAAATCATCAGCGGCGACAACCACCTGGTGGTGCGGCATGTCGGCCGGGCTGTTGGCCTGCCTGTGGAGCGCATCATGACCGGCGCCGAGCTGGCGGCGATGAAGGATGAGGCGCTGATGCACCTGGCAGCGCGCACGACCCTGTTCGCCGAAGTCGACCCCAATCAGAAGGAGCGCATCATCCGCGCCCTGCAGAAGACCGGTCATGTGGTGGGGTACATGGGCGACGGAATCAACGATGCCCCGGCGCTGCAAGTGGCGGACATCGGGATCTCCGTGGACAACGCTGCCGACGTGGCCAAGCAGGCCGCCGACTTCGTGCTGCTGGAACATGATCTGGACGTGCTGCGTGAGGGCATCGAAGAGGGGCGGCACACGTTTGCCAACACCTTGAAGTACATTTCCATCGTTTCCAGCGCCAACTTCGGCAACATGATCAGCATGGCCCTCGCGTCGCTGGCGCTGCCCTTTCTGCCGCTGCTCGCCAAGCAGATCCTGCTCAACAACTTCCTGTCGGACATTCCCTCCATGGGTATCGCCAGCGATAACGTTGACCGGGAATGGCAAAGTACCCCGCATCGCTGGGACATCAATCAGATCCGCAATTTCATGGTGGTCTTCGGGCTGGTGAGCTCGTTGTTCGACCTCATGACGTTCGCGGCTTTGTACCTGCTGTCACAGATGGTGCCCGAGGTTTTTCGCAGCGGCTGGTTCGTGGAGTCACTGCTGACCCAGCTGCTGACGATTTTCATTGTGCGCACCTACAAACCGTTCTATCGCAGTCGCCCGGCGACGCTACTGATGGTGAGTGCCTTGGCGGTGGGGCTGCTGGCCATCGGGCTGCCATACAGTCCGATGGCCGCTTCGCTGGGGTTGGCGCCCTTGCCGTTGCCGATCCTGGCATCGGTGCTGGCGATCAGTCTGCTGTACACGATATGCGCCGAAGGCGCGAAGCGTGTGTTCTATCACCGCCAACGATCACCACAGCGCTGCGCGGGGGGCGGTGCAGTCATCGGTTGACTTCTGCAGATGGCAGCTCGTGAGCACCGCCGCGTTTGATATTTATCAAGCGCCGGACTTGCGTGCGGCGCACGCTGGCGTGACGGGGAGCCAGCCTCGTAAAGGCCTCTTCGTCCGAACCTTCTGTTGCTGTGCGGCCTGCCTTTCAGGAGATGAATCATGAGCCAATATCAACGCCTGTTGTTGGTCATCAACCCGGTGCTGCGCGGTTCCCCGGCAATTACCCATGCCGGAGCGCTGGCCAGGGTCAGTGGGGCGGCATTGCATATCGTCGCCCTCGTGAAGTCGCTGGACATTCTGTGGTTGCTGGAAGAAGGCAACCGGGAACAGGCCCGGGAAACCTATCTGCAGGACCATCGCGACTGGTTGAAGTATCAGGCGGAAAAACTGTCTGGCAAAGGCGTAACGGTGACGTGCGAAGTGGCGTGGGCGGACGACATGAAACAGGGGATCCTCGATCACGTCACGGAGCTCAATCCCGATCTGCTGATCAAGGAAGTGCAACACGAGTCCTTGCTCAAACGTGCGTTCTTCACACCGCTGGACTGGTATCTGTTACGCCACTGCCCGGTGCCCCTGTACCTGCTGGGCGGCGCGGCCCATGCGTTGCCGCGCAAGGTCGTGGCCGCGGTCGATGCCTCGGCGAGCGGCCCGGAAAACAACCGGTTGAACGAGCGCATCATCCAGCAGGCCACCGCCCTGGCCATCCAGTGTGATGCCGAACTGCACCTGTTGTACGCCTATGACGTTTCGCAGGAATACCTGGCAGAACTGGGTGACGGCCTCAAAGTCGCCGAGCTGACCAAAGGCCTGCGCCGGGAGTTTGAAAAGACCTACCTGGACTGGGCCAACCGGCATGGCGTACCGGCCGATCGCCGGCATTTTGTGGTGGGGCATCCTGTTGCGGCGCTCAGCGAGTTCGCAGACGAGCATCAGGTGGATGTAATCGTCATGGGCCGCGTGCAGTTTCACGGTCTGGACAAGCTGCTGGGCAGCACCACCGAACACATTCTGTACCAGGTCCCCTGCAACGTACTGGCGGTGTAGTCCGTCACCGGCCCCTGAAGGAGGAACGCCTCATGAATATCGACCAGGCCATCTCTGGCCGGCACTCGACACGGGAATACACGACGCAGGCTGTCGACGAAGAGGTCATCGTGCGCCTGATCCATGCCGCTTCTCTCGCACCCAGCGCAATGAACCGGCAACCCTGGCGATTCACGGTGGTGCGCGACCAGGCATTGCTGGACCGAATTTCACGCGAGGCGAAGGCCTGCATGCTTGAAACACTGGATCGCGGAACGCAATCGGAGCGGTTTCATGCGTTGCTCAACGACGAGCACTTCCAGATCTTCTATCACGCACCGGTGCTGATTCTGATCTCGGCTGACGCTCCCGGGCAATGGGTGGTCGAAGACTGTGCACTGGCGGCCCAGAATCTGATGCTCAGTGCCTGTGCAGAAGGGCTCGGCACTTGCTGGATCGGCTTTGCCCAGCGGTATCTCAATACCCCGCAGGGCAAGCAGGCGCTGAAGCTGGCGCAGGCATGGGTCGCGGTGGCACCGATCATCGTTGGCCACCCGAAACACGCGCCGGCACCGGTTGCCCATCAGGCACCGGACATTCACTGGGTTGGCTGACACGCCGAGCGGCATTGCGCCAAAGACGGCGAACGTGCGGGCATCGGCCACATACAACGACAGGCACCATCGCCTGAGGAGGTTCCCATGAGTGCAGATCCTTCGCTGGACACCCTGTTACAGGATCGCTCGGCAGCAGGCCGGCGTTTGGTGGAGCCACTGCTCAAGTACGCACATCGAGCGGATGTGATTGTGCTTGCCTTGCCCCGTGGCGGGGTTCCGGTGGCGTATGAGGTGGCGACGGCCCTGGACGTGCGCCTGGACCTGATGTTGGTGCGCAAGCTGGGCATTCCTTCCCGACCGGAATTTGCCATGGGGGCCATTGCCAGTGGCGGCATTCAGATCCGCGATGAACAGACCCTGCGCGTGCACTCGATCAGCCCTGCCGCATTCGACGCCGTGGTCGAGCAGGAACGCCGCGAATTGCGGCGCCGCGAACAGGCGTATCGGGGCACGCGCCCGACGGTGGCACTCAAGGATCAGGTGGTGATCCTGATTGATGATGGTCTGGCGACCGGTGCTTCAATGAGGGCGGCGATCCAGGCCGTGCGCTTGCAGGCTCCGGCGCGCATCGTCGTGGCCGTGCCGGTTGCGCCGCCGGAAACGGTCGAGGCTTTGCGTTTCGAAGTGGACGAGGTGATCTGTCCGGTAACGCCGCAATGGATGATGTCCATCGGTTACTGGTATGCGGATTTCCGGCAAACCACCGATGCCGAGGTGATCGAGTTGTTGCAACAGGCGTGGCGGCGGGAATCAGCCGGTTGAGCGGCGAGGCGACCGCAATGGCCGCCTCGCTGATTTCATACGTCAAACGGAAAGGTTTCCTCTCCCGGGTCGAGGGCTGACCTTTGGGCAGTGGAAGCGCTGTCAACGGCCGGGTTTGCTCGATCCATATCAACGCATCGAACTGCTCCCGCCATACCCAGTTGGCCATTCATTGAAAAATGTCACAGAAACGGGGGCAGGGCGCTGGATACTTCTAAGGGTGCCTGTGTATTTCCGATCGAGCCGTTCGACATTTTCAGAGGCTGAGGCCCAAGAAAAAGCCCCTTGCCGGTTTCCCGGCAAGGGGCATACGTCTGCGGATTCATTCGCCCTTGATCGGCACGACCTTGTCCGCTTTCATCGCTTCGGGTTTTTTCGGCAGCGAGATGCTCAATACGCCTTTGCTGAAGTGCGCATCGATCTTTTCGGCGTCGACCCCTTTGGGCAGGTTGAACACCCGCTCGAAGGAACCGTAGTGACGCTCGCTCAAGTGATAGCCCTTGCGTTTTTCTTCCTTGTCCTCCTTCTTCTCGCCCTTGATGATCAGGCTGCCGTTGGACAGTTTGATCTCGATGTTCTTCTGATCCATGCCGGGCAGTTCGGCGGTGATCTCGAAGCTTTTATCCTTTTCGGTGATGTCCACCGCGGGCATGCTGCGGGAGAACAAGTCACGCGAGAAGAACGGCTCGACATCGAACAGGCCACGACTGAAGGGCGACATCAATGACCCGCGGTTAAAGTCCTCGAACAGGTGGTCAACCTGTTGCCGCAGCTTCTCCAATGGGTGCCAGAGATCGGTCGTCACGGGCACCTGGTTCGATTTTGCGTCCGCATGTTCCTGCATTTTTTTCACGGAATTGCTCATTTTCGGTACTCCTCTCGGATGGAAGGCGCAGCGCCGGACGTCCTGTCGGCGAACCGCGCGGACTGAACGAACTCCTTACAACGTCAACGTCCCGGACCACAGCATCCAGCCGGCGTAGGCCGCTGCGGCCCAGATGATGATCAGCAGACCTGTCTCGGGACCGCCAAGGGGCTGCCCCTCACGGGATTTCAGCGTGCCCAGGTAGATCAGTGAGCCGGGGGCGTAGAGCAAGGCGCTGAGCAGCATGTATTTGGGGCCGGCGGCGTACAGCAGCCAGACGCAATACAGCGTGGCGACCAGCGCGATGGCCAGGTCTCGCACTTGCAGGGCGCGATGACCGGCGTAGGTTTCGCCCTGCCAGGTCATTTTCAGTGCATACAGACTGCTGAGCAGGTAGGGCAGCAGGATCATCGAGGTGGCAAGGGAAATCAGTGCCAGGTAACTGGCGCTCGAATACAGCGTCAGCAGCAGAAACAGCTGGATGCATCCGTTGGTCAGCCACAAGGCGTGGACCGGTACGCCACGGGTGGACTCCACGCCGAGCGACAGTGGCATGACCTTTTCCTTCGCCGGTGTGAACACCGATTCGGCTGCCAGAAGCGTCCAGGCGAGCAGGGCGCCACCGACCGAAACAATCAGGCCGATGCTGATCAGCACGGCACCCCATGGCCCTGCGGCGGCCTGCAGTACGCCGGCCATCGAAGGGTTTTTCAGGGCGGCCAGTTCCGGTTGTTTGAGAATGCCCAGTGACAACAGGGATACCGCAATCAGCAGCAACAGGGTGATGACAAAACCGATGACCGTGGCGCGTCCGACATCGGCGCGTTCTGCGGCGCGGGCAGAAAACACATTGGCGCCTTCGATGCCGATAAACACCCAGACCGTCACCAGCATCGTGCTTTTGACCTGGTCGAGGGTGCTGCCCAGCGCCGGTGCGCCCCAGAAGTCCATGGTGAACGTGTCGCGCCGGAACGCCGCGATCACAAAACCGATGAACAACAGCAGCGGCACGATCTTGGCCGCGGTGCTCAGGGCGTTGGCACGGGCCGCCGTGCGCATGCCCCGCAGGATCATCCAGTGCAACGACCAGAGCACGACCGACGCACCGGCAATCGCTGCCTTGTTATTGCCGTCGCCAAATGCCGGAAAGAAGTAACTCAGCGCGGCAAACAGAATCACCAGATAGCTGACGTTGCCGATCCAGGCACTGATCCAGTATCCCCAGGCAGAGTTGAAACTGAGAAAGTCACCGCCCAGTGCCCGGGCGTAGGCGAATACACCGTTATCCAGTGCCGGCTGGCGGTTGGACAAACTCTGATAGACCAGAGCCAGGGACAGCATGCCGACCCCGGTGATCAGCCAGCCGATCAGGATCGCCCCGGCCCCGGCGCTGGCGGCCATGTTCTGCGGCAGGCTGAAAATGCCACTGCCGATCATCGAACCCACCACCAGCGCCACCAGCAGGCTCAGCGTCAGGCGCCTGGGCTCGCTCTTGCGCAAACTGCCGGTCAGTGGCGAATGCTGGGCGGGGGTAGCGCCCGGTTGAACGTCTTGAAGTTGAGTAGCCATGACGCGCCTCCACGAGACAGGATGGTCGGCATTGGCCGCGGACGCGGTCATGCGGACCTCGAGGATTAATCTCGGCGAGAAACGCGCAGGCGTGTTTGATTAAAATCAACTGAGAGAAAAACGCCGCGCCGGTCGCGGGTGACGATCAACCGGTCGCGGCTCGCGCCGCAGGCAAGTCGAGGGCTTTCAGCAGCGTTCTGCAGGGAAGGGAAGCAGGAGGGCTTACGCCCGGTCCATTGCTTCGTCCAGCCCTTGTTCTTCACCCAGAAACCCACCGCTTTGATGTTGCCAGAGGCGTGCGTAAGTGCCGTTTCGTTCCAGCAGCTCGGCGTGGGTGCCTTGTTCGATGATGCGGCCTTCGTCCATGACGATCAGTCGGTCCATGGCCGCAATCGTCGACAAACGATGGGCGATGGCGATGACGGTCTTGCCCTGCATCATGTCATCGAGGCTTTCCTGGATGGCGACTTCGACTTCGGAGTCCAGGGCACTGGTGGCCTCGTCGAGCAACAGGATCGGCGCATTCTTGAGCATCACCCGGGCGATGGCGATACGTTGCCGCTGACCGCCGGACAGCTTGATGCCGCGTTCGCCCACCAGCGTGTCGTAACCGGTGTGTCCCTGGCGGTCGCTCAATTGGCTGATGAAACCGTCTGCCTGGGCGCTGATCGCCGCGCTGCGGACCTGCGCATCGGTGGCGTCCGGGCGACCGTAGGCGATGTTGTCGCGAATCGAGCGGTGCAGCAGCGACGTATCCTGCGTGACCATGCCGATGGCGCTGCGCAGACTGTCCTGGGTTACTTGCGCGATGTTTTGCCCGTCGATGCGAATCGTACCGCTGTCCACGTCATAGAAGCGCAGCAGCAGGTTGATCAGCGTTGATTTGCCGGCACCGGAACGACCCACCAGACCGATTTTTTCCCCGGCGCGGATGTGCAGGCTCAAGCCGTCGAGCACCTGGCGCTCACCGTTGTAGTTGAAGTGCACGTTGTCGAAGGTCACGGCGCCGCCGGAAGGCACCAGCACGCCGGCGTTCGGCGCGTCCTGCACTTTCGGGCCCCGGGTCAGGGTTTCCATGCCGTCCTGCACGGTGCCGATGTTTTCGAACAGCGACGTCATCTGCCACATGATCCAGTGGGACATGCCATTGATCCGCAACGCCATGGCGGTGATTGCCGCCACCGCACCCGCGCCGACCTGGCCCTGGTGCCAGAGCCAGAGCGCATAACCACCGGCGCCAAGAATCAGCCCGACCACCAGTGCCTGATTGACGATCTCGAACTGGCTGACCAGACGCATCTGGCGAAAACCGGTGTGCTTGAAATCCTCCATCGCTGCGCGCGCGAAATGCGCTTCACGGTTGGAGTGCGAGAACAATTTCACCGTGGTGATGTTGGTGTAAGCGTCGGAAATCCGCCCCGTCATCGAGGAGCGTGCATGGGCCTGTTCCTGCCCGACCTGTCCCAGACGCGGCACGAAATACAGCATCGCCAACCCGAACAGCGCGACCCAGGCAAGAAAGGGCAGCATGAGTTTCAGGGCAAAACCACCGGCCAGTGCGATGATCGCAATGAAGTAAACACCGATGCCGGGGGCAATTTCGATGACGGTGAACAGCACTTCGCGCACCGCCAGCGCGGTCTGCATCACTTTGGTCGTGACCCGGCCGGAGAATTCGTCCGAGAAGAACGAAAGGCTTTGTCGCAGCATCAGGCGATGGAAGTCCCAGCGCAGCCGCAGCGGCAGATTGATCGCCAATATCTGGTGCTGCACCATCGTGCGCAACGCCACCAGACCGATGCTGGTCAGCAACACAATGGCGATGCCCCACAACACCCGACGCTCCTGCGCACTCTGGGCGCCACCGGCCTGCCAGGCCGAGAGCAGGTCCACGACTTGCCCGAGAAACGAAAACAGCCAGGCCTCGTAGATCGACACGCCGGCACTGAGCAGCGCCAGCGCAAGGACATAACCCCGGGCACCCCGGGTGCAGGCCCACAGAAAACGCAACAGGCCTGCGGGCGGTGGCGGTGCCTCGTCGGGTGGGAAAGGGTCGAGCCTGCGTTCAAACACGCGAAGCATAGTGGTCTCCGAAATGATCAGTTTCAGGGGAGTATGCCATTTTCGTCATTGGCCCCGGATAAGAGGACAACAGCCGCACGGCCGAGTTTGACCGCAGGGCGTTTCTCAATACTATCCAGCAGGCACGCAGCAGCGAGGCGTAACGGGCAGTCTGGCGATCCCCGGCTTTTGGCACAGATGGATCAACTGCATCCCAATTTGGCCAGGCTCAAAGCAGGTCTTCGGGCTGCATCGTCAGAATGATTTTCCCGACGTTTTCAGAAGACTCCATTCGGCGGTGAGCATCTGCAGCCCGTGATAACGCAAACGTGCTATCGACGACTGGTTCAAGGCTGCCGGCACCCTCGAAGCGATCAAGCCAGTGCTCGCGGAAACGCTTGATCATGGCGTGCTTCTCCGGTTGCGTGCGGGACTTCATGACTGTACCGATGATTTGCAAGTGGCGGTAAAGAATGTCCTCCAGCGCCACCGTCATGTTGCCGCCTCCGCCAAGGATGCCCACCTGAATCAGGCGGCCGCCGCGTGCAAGGGACGCGATGTTGCGGGCGAAGTAGGGCTCACCGATAAAGTCGATGATCACATCGACACCGCGACCCTGGGTTTTGTCGGCGATCACCTCAGCGAAATCCTGCGTCTTGTAGTCGATCGCCACATCAGCGCCCAAATGCTCGACACGCGCCAACTTGCTGCGATCGGTCGTCGCATACACCGTGGCACCGGTGGCGTAAGCCAACTGCACAGCGGCAGAGCCGACGCCGCCGGCTGCCGCATGAATCAACACTGAATCGCCAGCCTTGAGCCGAGCCAGATGCATCATTGCTTCATGGGCCGTGACGAAGACCTCGGGAATGGCCGCCGCCTGTACATAATCAAGCTGTGCCGGGATGTGCATGGCCATGCGGTAATCGATGCGCGCCAACTCGGCGTAGGCACCGCCGCCGACCACGCCCATGACTCGATCTCCCACCTCGAACCCCGTCACCGCGCTCCCTTTGCCGATCACTTCGCCGGCGATTTCCAGACCGATGATCAGCGAGTCGCCAAAATTCGGATGCCCGTATCCACCGGTCCGGTGAGTCAGGTCCGCACGGTTCACCCCGGCGGCATAGACACGCACCAGCAGGTCGTCCGGACGGACTTCAGGATTGGCAACCTCTACGAGTTCCAGGACGTCTGGCGCACCAAACGCTTTGATGTTGATGGCTTTCATTCAGTTGTTCTCCGTTTCGTTGAACGTGGCGTTGGCGATAGCCGATGCGGTGATGGCGCCAGGGAAACCTACATAGAACGCCAGGTGCGTGATCGCCGCCGCCATTTCGTCTTGGGTCACACCGTTGCCAGCCGCCCGGCGTAAGTGAGCAGGCAACTCCTCCGAGTGACCACCGGCAATCAATGCCGCCACGGTGATCAGACTGCGGTCGCGCGGGGACAGCGCCGGATCGCTCCAGATGTGCGGATAAAGCGTTGAGTCGACGAATTGCGACAGCTTTGGCGTGAACGCGCGCGCGGCTTCCCGAGGACTTTTGAAATTGAGCTTGGACATGGGCGAGTTCCTTAAACCTGGCTGATGAATTTGTGGGTGAGATAGTGCTCGATGCCTTCAATGCCGCCTTCGGAGCCGTGACCGCTTTCTTTCATGCCGCCGAACGGGAGCTCGGTCGCGACGATGCGATATTGGTTGATCCCGATCATCCCGGCCTCCAATCCGTCGGCAACGTCAATGGCCGTGCGCGCGCTGGAGGTGAACGCGTAAGCGGAGAGTCCGTAGGGCAGGCGGTTGGCTTCTTGCAGTCCATCGGCCAGTTCATCGAACGGCATCAGTACGGCAATGGGGCCGAAGGGTTCTTCGTGCATGACGCGGGCGTTCATCGGCACATCCGCCAGAACCGTGGGCTGGAAGAAGTAGCCTTCGCCTGACAAGGCTTCACCACCGACCAATACCCGTGCACCTTTCTCAACGGCATCGGCGACCAGCTCTTCCATCTTGGCCAGCTGCCTTGGGTTGGCCAACGGTCCGACTTGTGTGTCCGGATGCAGGCCGTCACCGATTCTCAGCGCTTGGGTCGCAGCGACAAACTGATCGACAAAGGCTTGATAGGCGCCACGCTGGATCAGAAACCGGGTGGATGAAATACATACCTGCCCGGTGCCGCGAAACCGGTTGGCGACGCCCTCAACGGCAGCTTTTTCAATGTCGGCATCCTCGAAGACCAGCACCGGTCCGTGCCCACCCAGTTCAAGGGTGATGGGTTTCACGCCTTCGGCAGCGCGTGCAGACAGCAGGCGCCCGATCGGTACTGAGCCGGTGAAGGTCACTTTGCGAATGATCGGCGAAGCGATCAGATGGCTGGACACTTGATCCGGTACGCCAAAGACCACTTGCAACACACCCTTGGGCAATCCTGCATCGTCGAGTGCACGCGCCAGGGCCAGCGCTGTAGAGGGGCTTTCTTCACCTGGTTTGAGAATGACGCTGCAACCGGCGGCCAGTGCTGCCGAGAGCTTGCGTGCCGGGGTGATGGCCGGGAAATTCCACGGTGTGAATGCGGCAACCGGGCCGATGGCCTGGCGTTTGACCAGTTGCAATACGCCTGGACGATTGGACGGGACCACACGGCCATCGATACGCCGGGCGCTTTCGGCGAACCATTCGAAATACTCCGCCGCGCGGGTCACTTCATCCAGGCTTTCATTCAGCGGCTTGCCTTCCTCCAAGGTCATCTGCGCGGCAATCTGCGGCGCACGTTCGAGGATCAGGTCAGCGGCACGCTTGAGGATCTTGGCGCGTTTGTCAGGCACAGTCTGACGCCATTGTTCGAAGCACAGGCGAGTCACTTCAAGGGCGTGATCAAGGTCGTCTGCGGTGGCGAGTGGGACGCGTCCGATTTCCCGACCGGTTGCCGGATTGACGACGGCGGCAGTATCGCGCCCTTCGGCACCGATCCATTCACCACCGATGAAAAGATAAAGCGGATCGTAGGAAGTCTTCATGCTGTGTCCTTCAGTTGGTTGTCAGAGATTCGTATGAAACCCGGCGCCTGATCAGGCGGCCTGTGCAACCCAGTCTATGGAAGGAGAGCCCATCGATTTAGACGGGCCAAAGGGAATCATTGTTGTCGGCAGAGGTAATATCGAGCCGCGGGCCGAACGTGTAGCATCCGGAAAAAAGCGGGTTGTCACGGTGAGCGTCAGATCTACAGGAAGGTCGCGATGGA
Organism: Pseudomonas sp. 58(2021); assembly: GCF_017491585.1. Taxonomy (NCBI): domain Bacteria; kingdom Pseudomonadati; phylum Pseudomonadota; class Gammaproteobacteria; order Pseudomonadales; family Pseudomonadaceae; genus Pseudomonas; species Pseudomonas sp. 58(2021). The sequence goes on along the minus strand of NZ_JAFGYZ010000026.1, from coordinate 42,211 downwards.
TAAGCTTTCGAACATGTCGGTGTACATAAAGGTTGTCGAGATGGGCAGTTTCACGGCCGTGGCCAATCATCTGGACTCAACGGTCGGTAACGTATCGCGTGCTGTCTCCGCGCTTGAAAACGTGCTCGATGCGCGCCTGTTGCAACGCTCGACCCGACGCCTCTCGGTCACCGATGCGGGGCGACGGTTCTATGAGCGCTGCACGAAAATTCTGGCTGATCTGGAGAGTGCCGAAGCCGAAGCCAGCAATGCCGCGCTGGAGCCTCGAGGAACAATGCGTGTGCATTGCGTCCCCGGGCTGGCTCGGCATCTGGTCACGGGGGCGGTGCTGGAGTACCGCCGGCAGTTCCCGGAGGTGACGGTGGATTTATTGCTCTCGCAACGCATGCCGAACCTGTTGGAAGACCAACTGGATGTCTCGATTCTGATTGCTCGGGCGCTACCCGATTCGGCGTACGTCAGCCAAAAGATCGGTGTCAGCCATTGTGTGCTGGTGGCGTCACCTGACTACCTGGCCCGACATGCGGCTCCCGAGACGCCTGAAGACCTGCGTGATCACCAGTGTCTGCTGTTGGGCACCGTGGATTATGTGCGGGATGAGTGGCAGCTCAGGAGCAAGGCGGGGGACGCGACGTTTGTCCCGACAGGGCCAAGTTTCAGCGTCAACGATATGGATGCGATGGCACATGCCATTCGAGAGGGGGCGGGGATTGGGTTGCTGGCCGGGTTCACGGCCATCGAGGATTTGCGTTCCGGGAAGCTTGTGCGGGTTCTGCCTGACTACCACACCTATGAGCGCAACGTTTACGCCGTCTATACCTCCCGGCAGTTCGTCGATGCAAAAATCACGCGCTTTATCGACACCTTGAAGGATCGGGTTGGCAGTCTGCTGGCAGCCACGGCCAAAGAACTTATCGATTGAAATCCTGGCAGGTCATGTGCGTCGGTACGACTGCGCAAACATCCGGCACCGGGTCTTCAGAGATGACCTTGGCGACATCAAGGTGGCTGCCGTAGGCGTATTGCTCGATCTGTCGAGTCTTTGCAGGACCGTCGTGTGCCGCTGTCACAGAGCTGAGGGTATGCGAATGTTCGATTCGTGACTATATGTTTCATTGGTCACGATTTGTAAGTCCTCGAGAGGGTGAGTAAGCTACGCCCATGAATCAGCCATCCCTATCTTCGCCCGGCCCTCGTGGCCCAGTCGATCACGACATTCGTGATCAGATTGTCGCGGCAGCCAATGAACACTTCAGCCAATACGGCTATGGCAAAACCACGGTCTCCGATCTGGCCAGGGCCATCGGTTTTTCCAAGGCGTACATCTATAAGTTCTTTGATTCCAAACAGGCGATCGGCGAAGCGATCTGCTCAAACTGTCTGGGCCAAATCGTTGCAGCGGTAGAACAGGCTGTTAACGCAGAGGCGATTTCGCCGACCGAGCGTTTCCGCCGCCTGGTGAAAACCGTGATAGCAACGGGTGTGGACCTGTTCTTCAATGATCGCAAGCTCTACGACATCGCTGCATTTTCCGCCGGGGAGCGCTGGCCCAGTGCCCAGATGTATGAAGACCAGATCAAGCGCTTTATCTTCGACATCGTGCGTGAAGGGCGGGAGCTCGGAGAGTTCGAGCGCAAGACCCCACTGGACGAGACCGTCGAGGCGATTCATCTGGCCTTGCGCCCCTTCGTCAACCCGTTGCTGCTGCAGCACAATCTGGATTTTATCGAGGTAGCGCCCACGCTGACCTCCAACCTCATTCTGCGTAGCCTGATGCCCTGACCCAGCGCAGATTACCTGTTCAGGTGAGCTGAGCCACAGCGCGACATCCCCCCAACCGGATTTCCTGTTCCCGGCACCTGTGTGCGGAGACGGTGTTCAATTTTACTCTTGGTGACCATTGACTGAAATGGTCACTTGGATAGTATGGCTTCGCTGTCTTTCTCGATGTTGTTTTTCAGTGATCCCATAGAGTCCAGATAATGAAAAAAATAATGCTCAAGAGTCCCGTCGGCCTGGCGGTCGCGCTGGTGTCCTCCAATGTGTTGGCCGGTGGTTTTGCCCTCAACGAACAAAGCATCAGCGGGATGGGTTCCGGTTTTGCCGGGCGATCTTCATCAGCCGAAGACGCCAGTACGATCTACGGCAATCCGGCAGGCATGGCGCGGCTTAAACGAGAGCAGGTGAGCGTGGGGGCGGCGACGCTGTTCGCCAAATCGGACATCAGCCAGACACGCAGTACGTTTGGGGGAAAGGAAGACGGCGACATGGTGCCCACCACTACAGTACCGATGGGGTATTACGTCAAACCGATCGATGAACATTGGGCATTTGGTGTCGGGTTCTATGTGCCTTTCGGGCTGATCACCGACTACGGCAGTGGATTTGCCGGACGCTATTACGCCAACAAAAGTGAAGTCACCACACTGACCTTTCAACCGACCATCAGTTACGCGTTTAACGAAAAGGTATCGATCGGGTTCGGGCCGACCATCAATCGTATCGGCGGAGAGATATCGGGCATGGTACCCAATCCACTCAGCCCGGGGCGCAATGACGGCAAGCTCAAAAGCACCGGCGATGACACTGCACTGGGTTTCAATGCTGGCGTGCTGGTGCAGGCGACCGAACAGACCCGCCTGGGCCTGACGTATCACTCCAAAGTCAGTTACCACCTGGACGCCAAAACTAAGGTCACCGATGGCATCTTCAGCGTACTGGGCGTCAGCGGCCGTAGTTACGACGCATCGCTGGATGTCGACACGCCTGAGTCAGTGGACTTTTCGCTGACGCATCAATTCAACAACGACTGGACGCTTTATGTGGGCAGTACCTGGACGCGCTGGAGCCGCTTCAAGGAGCTGACGATTGAGAACAGCGGCTTGCCGCCCTTGCTCAGCGGTCAATTGGGGACGATCAGCGAAGAGCAGAACTGGCATGACACCTGGGCTCACGCGATCGGTGCGGCCTATCAATTGAACAGCCAATGGGTGCTGCGTGGCGGGTTTTCGGTCGATCAGTCACCCGCCAACAACACCAATCGGGGGCCGCGCATTCCGACGGGCGACCGTAAGGTTGTCAGCATCGGCGCCGGCTGGACACCCGTGGACAATGTCACGATCGATCTCGCGTATTCCTATCTTTGGGAGGAAAGCGTGGAGGTCAACGACACCTCGGCAGCGAGAGGTGCCTACAGTGCCAAGTACAAGAATAGTGCCAGCGGGTTCGGAACGTCGGTCAGTTACCGCTTCTAGTTGAGCGCTATCAAGCCAAATGCGGATCGGGAGTACACGTGTCTCCCGACTCTTGAAACGATCTGGGGTTGCTGCTCAGCGCGCCGCTACAGAACCCGGCTCAACGGGTTGCCATCCTCCACCGAGCGACTTGAATACCGCCACCGCCGCACGGGCCGATTCAGTCCGCGCCTGCGCTCTGGCGTCGGAGGCCTGCAACAATGTTTCGTCGGCGTGCAGGACATCGATCAGGCTGGCGGTGCCTCTTTCATAGGCGGTGAACGAGGACTGGCGAGCTTGAGTCAGCGCCGCTTCGCCGCCGGTAAGGGTAGTGGTCTGGGCTTGCCGATTCACCAGTGAGGACAGCGCGTTCTCTACATCTTCGGTGGCGCGCAGTACCGACTGGCGATAGACCGCCAATGCTTCAGATTCCTGACCTTTGGCCTGATCGATCTGGGCGTTGATGCGTGCGAAGTCGAATAGCCTCCAGCGCAAACCCAGCACACCGGCCGACTGGCTTGCGCCGCCGGTGAAAAGATTGCCACCGGATACGGCTGTCGCGCTGCCGAGCAAGGCGCTGAGTGAAAATTTCGGGTAGTACTCGGCAATGGCTTCACCGATGCGCGCGTTGGAGGCCGCAAGACGGCGTTCGGCCACGATCAGATCCGGTCTGCGCCGCAGCAGATCTGCCGGTGTGCCCAGCGCAGTCAACGACGGCACATCGGGAATTTCGCCCTCACGTGCCAGTTGCGTGCGGTGAGAGCCGGGAGGCGTGCCGAGCAGCACGTCCATCGCATTCATGGCTGCTTCCAGACCGCTTTGCAGTACCGGAACGGTCGCCTGGACTTGCGACAATTCACCCTCGGCCTGACGCACCTGGTACTCCGCGGCCAGGCCCTTGCCGTAAAGCAATCGGACTTTCTCCAGCAACGCGTGTCGGGTGTCGACTTGCCGGTTTGCAATATCCAGCCGTGCCTGTAATCCGCGCAGGGTGATGTAGATATCGGCCGTTTGCGCGGCGATCGCCAGCCGTGTAGCGGTGAAGCCCGCTGCTGAGGCCTGGTACTCGGCCAGTGCTGCCTCACGTCCACGGCGCAGCCCACCAAAGACATCGACTTCCCAGCCCGCCTCGAGGTTGGCCTCGTAAGAATTGCCATAACGGTCATAGCCAGGTGTTGAATTCAACACCTGGCCCAGTGGCGTCTCGACGGACTGATAAGCGCGTGCCGCCTGTGCGTTGATGTTTGCCGAGGGCAGCAGTGCTGCGTTTGCGGCTCCCAGGCCGGCCCTTGCCTGGGTGACGCGCGCCGACGCTTGTGCCAGATCCAGATTCTGCTGCAGTGCCTGGTTGATGAAGTCGGTCAGCAGCGGATCATTAAAGTTTTTCCACCAGGCGGCGAGACCGTCCGGTGTCAATCCGGATCGCGGTTCGACAGCGGGCTGCCCCAGGTAATGGTCCGAAAGCGGGGCGTCTGGACGACGGTAATCCGGACCCACCGCACAACCTGCCACGAAGCTGGCGGTAACCAAAAGAGTAATCGTACGGAGGGGAGGCATCGGCGTTCCTTAACGAGGTTTGTGACCATAATACGTATTGGTCACAACGTGTCAATCAAGGGTGATTGAACGTATTGGCCGATTAAACGGGTATTTTAGACAGGCATGATAAAGCCGAAGCGTCGGATACTTCATATTCAGTGACTGTTGACGATAGTGGTCACAGGGTCGAGAATATGATGACCATCCTATTTCTAGTAAGGGAACCTATGCGCCGGCTCCGAATTTTCCCCATCGCCGCATGCCTGTTGCCACTCGCCCTGGTAGCGTGCGGTGATTCTTCCTCCGTAGTCGACCCGCGTACTCAAGCGCCTTTGGTCCGGGCCACCGCCGTTCAGGCAGCGGCCGACGGTTCCCGATCTTTTACGGGGGTGGTGACGGCGCGCACTCAGGGCGACCTGGGCTTTCGCGTATCGGGCAAGGTGCTTGAGCGTCTGGTTGACACGGGGCAGACCGTCAAGCGCGGTCAGCCGTTGATGCGGCTTGATCCCATCGACTTGGGGTTGCAGGCGCGCGCGCAGCAGGAGACGGTCATCGCCGCACGGGCCCGCGCCAGGCAGACAGCCGATGACGAAGCCCGCTATCGCACCCTGGTCAGCGCCGGCGCCATTTCCGCATCGGCCTACGATCAGATCAAAGCCGCCGCAGATACCGCCAAGGCGCAACTAAGCGCCGCTGAAGCTCAAGCGGACGTTGCACGCAACGCTTCCGGTTATGCGGTGCTGGTCGCCGATGCCGATGGCGTTGTGGTGGAAACACTCGCCGAACCCGGACAAGTCGTCAGCCCGGGACAACCGGTGGTTCGACTGGCGCGGGCAGGGCAACGCGAGGCCATCGTGCACTTGCCCGAGACGTTGCGTCCCGCAGCAGGATCCACCGCTCAAGCCACGCGCTACGGCGACGTTTCGGGGGCTGTTACCGCGAAACTGAGGTTGCTTTCGGATTCGGCGGACCGCACGACGCGTACGTTCGAGGCCCGCTATGTACTGGAAGGCGCGCTGGCCAATGCACCGATAGGTTCGACAGTCACTCTCAGAATAGCGGAGGGCTCGACACCTGCCGCGTCGTTGCAAGTGCCCATTGCCGCGCTTTACGACGCCGGTAAAGGCCCTGGAGTGTGGGTTATCGGCGGCACCCCGCCAACCGTGACCTGGCGACCGGTTCAGGTGCTGGGGTTGAGCGACGAATCGGCCCGAGTGGCCGGCGACCTTCGCGTTGGCGAGCAAATCGTTGCGCTGGGCGCTCATCTGTTGCGCGAAGGTGAGTCAGTAAGAATGCCTGTGCCTGATGCGGCCACCGTCGCCGGGAGTCGTCCATGAGCGAAGGACGATTCAACATTTCCGCCATCGCCGTTCGCGAGCGGGCGATTACAGTCTTTCTGATTTTCCTGATTGCCGTTGCCGGCATCCTGGCGTTCTTCCAGTTGGGGCGTGCCGAAGACCCTCCTTTTACAGTCAAGCAGTTGACCGTCATCACGGCGTGGCCGGGGGCGACCGCACAAGAGATGCAGGATCAGGTCGCAGAACCCCTGGAAAAACGCCTGCAAGAGCTCAAATGGTACGACCGCTCGGAAACCTATACGCGGCCGGGGCTCGCTTTCACGATGGTCTCGTTGCTCGATAGCACGCCCCCTGCGCAAGTGCAGGAGGAGTTCTATCAGGCGCGTAAAAAACTCGAAGATGAAGCCATCAAGTTGCCGGCGGGCGTCATCGGGCCGATGGTCAACGATGAGTATTCGGACGTGACCTTTGCGCTGTTCGCCCTGAAAGCCAAAGGCGAGCCCCAGCGCTTGCTGGTCCGCGATGCTGAGTCGATGCGCCAGCGTCTGTTGCATGTGCCGGGGGTGAAGAAGGTCAACATCATCGGCGAACAAGCCGAACGGATATTTGTTTCGTTCTCTCATGACCGGTTGGCGACCCTGGGCTTGTCACCGCAGAACATCTTCGCCGCGCTGAACAGTCAGAACGCGCTGACCCCGGCCGGATCAATCGAAACCAGCGGGCCACAGATTTTTCTGCGTCTCGATGGTGCGTTCGACAAACTGCAGAAAATCCGCGACACCCCTGTGGTCGTGCGAGGGCGGACACTCAAGCTGTCTGATGTGGCGACGGTCGAACGCGGTTATGAAGACCCGGCAACCTTTCTGGTGCGCAATAACGGCGAAGATGCGCTGTTGCTCGGCGTAGTGATGCGCGAGGGCTGGAATGGTCTTGATCTGGGCAAGGCGCTGGAAGCCGAGACCGCAAGGATCAATGAGGAAATGCCACTGGGCATGAGCCTCTCGAAGGTCACCGACCAGGCGGTGAACATCGACTCTGCCGTCGGCGAGTTCATGGTCAAATTCTTCGTCGCGCTGCTGGTGGTCATGCTCGTCTGCTTTCTCAGCATGGGCTGGCGTGTCGGCGTGGTGGTCGCCGCCGCCGTACCTTTGACCCTGGCGATCGTGTTTGTGGTGATGGCAGCCACCGGCAAAAACTTCGACCGTATTACCCTCGGGTCGTTGATCCTGGCGCTGGGGCTGCTGGTCGATGACGCGATCATTGCCATTGAAATGATGGTGGTGAAAATGGAGGAGGGCTACGATCGCATCAAGGCGTCTGCCTATGCCTGGAGCCACACGGCGGCGCCGATGCTGTCCGGAACTCTGGTGACGGCGATCGGTTTTTTGCCGAACGGTTTCGCTCAGTCAACCGCCGGCGAATACACCAGCAACATGTTCTGGATCGTGGGCATCGCTCTCATCGCTTCGTGGGTCGTGGCCGTGGCGTTTACCCCTTATTTGGGCGTGAAACTGTTGCCGGACATCAAGGCAGTCGAGGGTGGACACGCGGCCATCTACAACACGCCGCGATACAACCGCTTCCGCCGGGTTCTGACCCGGGTCATCGCGCGCAAATGGTGGGTCGCGGGCATGGTTACCGCGCTGTTCTTCGTGGCGGCGGCGGGCATGGGGCTGGTGAAGAAACAATTCTTCCCGACCTCTGACCGTCCCGAAGTCATGATCGAGGTGCAAATGCCCTACGGCACTTCCATCGAGCAGACCAGCGCCACGGCTGCCAAAGTCGAAGCCTGGCTGCGCCAGCAAAACGAGGCAAAAATCGTCACGGCTTATATTGGCCAAGGGGCGCCGCGTTTCTTTCTGGCGATGGCGCCGGAACTGCCCGATCCGTCGTTCGCCAAGATCGTGGTGCTGACCGACAGTCAGGAGGCACGGGAAACCCTCAAATTGCGTTTTCGTGACGCGGTCGCTCAAGGGCTTGCCCCTGAGGCGCGCCTCAGGGCATCGCAGATTGTGTTTGGTCCTTATTCGCCATTTCCAGTGGCTTACCGGGTGATGGGGCCTGATCCGGCCAAGTTGCGCGTGATCGCCGAGCAGGTGCGGGGCGTGATGCAAGACAGCCCGATGATGAGAACCGTGAACACTGATTGGGGGCCGCTGACTCCGTCGTTGCATTTCAACCTGGATCAGGACCGTCTGCAGGCAGTGGGGCTGACATCGACTGCGGTTGCACAGCAATTGCAATTTCTGCTCAGCGGAGTACCGATCACGGCGGTGCGTGAAGATATTCGTTCAGTGCAGGTCATGGGGCGGGCAGCGGGGGATATACGGCTCGATCCGCAACAAATCGAAGGCTTCACTTTAGCCGGTGCGTCGGGACAGCGAATCCCCTTGTCGCAGATAGGCGAGGTCGATGTGCGCATGGAGGATCCGATCCTGCGCCGGCGTGATCGCACCCCGACCATCACCGTGCGCGGCGACATTGCCGAGGACTTGCAGCCACCGGATGTTTCCAGTGCGCTGCTGAAGCAACTGGAGCCGATCATCGAGAAGCTGCCTTCCGGTTACCGGATCGAGCAGGCGGGCGCGATCGAAGAGTCCGGCAAGGCCGGCAAGGCGATCCTGCCGTTGTTGCCGATCATGATTGCCATGACCCTGGTCATCATCATTGTGCAGGTCCGTTCGATCTCGGCGATGATCATGGTGTTCCTTACCTCGCCGTTAGGGTTGATTGGTGTGGTGCCGACACTGCTCATCTTCAGTCAGCCGTTTGGCATCAATGCGCTGGTCGGGTTGATTGCACTGTCGGGGATCCTGATGCGCAATACGCTGATTCTGATCGGTCAGATTCATCACAACGCGCAAGAAGGGCTGGATCCGTTTCACGCTGTCGTCGAAGCCACGGTGCAACGTGCACGACCGGTACTGTTGACGGCCCTGGCGGCAATCCTGGCGTTTATTCCCCTGACACACTCGGTGTTCTGGGGGACGCTGGCCTATACCCTGATTGGCGGCACGCTCGTCGGCACCATCATGACGCTGGTGTTCCTGCCCGCGATGTACTCGATCTGGTTCAAGATCCGTCCTGACCATAAGGGGCAAACTGAAAAAATAAATCCGACACAGGTATAAAAGCTTGAAATCGAGGCCCGCTTTGTCGTGCCTCTTTGCCCCCCTTACTACTCATCTTTTGACTGGTCACATCTGGCAGGATCACTGACAGTTTTGTCGTTATCCGAACGTGCATATTGGCCGTGACAGACATTCACGCTGATCCGCTTCTGGCCGTAAGCTGCCTACGGACATCACCGAATACCCATTGGATGAGTTCTGAGTTTCTTGATCCAGGCTGGAACGCTGGAATGGAACGGGAGGGTTGCGGAAATAGCTGAAAAGATGCGGAAACGATCCAGAAAGGGAGGTCCAAAAAACGCGAGTTCCAGAAACGACAAAGCCCTGAATAATCAGGGCTTTGTCGTATCAAATATGGCGGAGGCGATGGGATTCGAACTCATGGACCTGTTACAGTCGACGGTTTTCAAGACCGATATTCAAAGCCAATGAAACCGGGGCTTGTAGCCGATTTTCGTTACGATACGTTTATTTTTCGACACCTCTACAGCCCGCATTCTACAAGGGGCGGATTTTGAGTTTTGTAACGGTTTTTGGGGCTATTTCGATGGCTTGGCAATGGCGCCAATTCGTCGATAGACGCGCTCGGTAATGTCTCCTTTGGTGTGCCCCAAGAGTAGGCTCGCATCGCCGACGTCGAGGATTTCCGACGCCGCTTTCGGCCTGATGTCTCTGAACTGGAAGCCTCCGATTTTCTCCGCCAGTTGAACATCGCCTTTTTCTTCAGCTTCTTTCTTGGCCCTTTCTCTGGCGTCGTCCCATCGATCGCGAAGCATCTTCGCGGTCATCCGCTTGCCGCGTGCGCTCACGATCAAATAGCTGCAAATGTGCTGAGCATTGCGCTCGGCCATTTTCCCGATCAACAGGCCTAGGCTGTTTGGCTCATCACCGTCAGTCATCTGGATACGCAGCTTTTTGCGTGTCTTGTTCTGCTGCACACCCAAGTATTTTCCTTCGACATCGTCCTTCCTCATGACCAGGACATCTGCCGGTCTTTGCCCGGTCAGATAGGCCAAGTCCATCGCGTCTTTCAGCTCTTGAGCTGCCTTCATGTAAACAGCATCCCAAACCACATCATTTGCGTAATAGTCCCTCGGTGTTTCCTTGTTTTTTCGCACGCCCTGGCAGGGGTTTTCTTTGGTTGTCAGTCCCCATTCTCGAGCAATGTTGAAAACGTGGGAGAGGGTGGCAATCTCGCGATTCGCCCGAACCTTGGCGGTCCGCGCGTCGCGGTACCCTGCGATAGTTGCTGGGGTGATTGAGTCGATGGGAGCGCTGTCGAACATCGGCCGAAGCTGCTTGATCTCCGCCAAATTGTCCTTCTGTGTCCGTGCCGCTTTCTTCGATACGATGTCGCGGATATATCGGTCGAAGATGCCTTTCATGGTGCGCAGATCAAGCGGCTTTTCCTTCGCCTCCAACTCCGCCCATTTGACCCTGGCCAAGTCCATATCCTTGCCCAGCGGAATCGCCTTGCCTGTCATATCCAGATAGTAATAGGCGATCCAAACCTTTCCGCTTTTTCGTATTCGTGTCCACTGGTACATCCGAGGCGGCAAGCTGCGTGTGTCGGCCTTGCGGGGGCGCATATCAATTCACTCGCGAGTAGTCTGGTGTCCATACCGGTGCAGCCGGCGGCGGGTTCGGATCGGCAATCGTAGGGCTGATCATGCCCAGCTTCATGCGGGCATACATGCGGCCCACCAGCGGGCGCTTGCCGCGGCTTTCGACGAACACCCACTGGCGATCAATCAGCCAGCGGCGCTGGTAGGCCCGGGCCTTGTAGCCGGTGAGAGCGGCCAGCTCCTCGTCGGAGAGAATTTCAGTTTCCATTTTGATGCTCCATGCCGCGCCTGGCGGTAGAAGTTGGTGATGGGTTATGCGGGCAACAAACCTTTCGCTTTTGCTTCTGCCCGGCACTGCTCGCGAAACTCCCGAGCCTTTTCGATTGCTTGCTGCTTTGTCGCTGCCTTTCAAGTGGGGCCGACCTGAATGAACTTGCCGCGCAGCTTCCCGCACCAGTGCTTCACGAAATCGCCGTTCTCGATCTGGCAGATGCTGCCGGCCGATGCTTTCGGTGCCGTTGCGTAATCCACCAGCTTCTGGTCGTACGTAAATTCGGGCATGAGGATTCCTCGCCCGCCATACACCGGCAGGCTGTTGAGTTGGGGGAGCGATTACGGGTACTGGCGTTTTATGCGATCGGCGATGCCTTCGAGCTTTTCCGCCATTGCCCACATGTCGTTGTTGTCGCGGCGGGAGACGACAGAAGAGCGGTGCACGTTGCGACCGATGAGCATCTTTGCGGCGAGAAGGATCAGCCAGGCTTCAAACTTTCTGCGGATGAGCAGCTTCATGCCTTCGCCGCCGAGTGCGTTGCGTTCCAGCGCTCGAAGGCTTCTTGCGTGGTGGACGCTTCGACCTTCTCGTCGCAGGTGTAGCAGTGTGCGACGCCGCCGGCCGCACCTACATCGCGGTGCCCTTGCTTGCACGGGTTCATATGCCAGTCGCCATCCTTTGGATTCAGGAACTCGTGCATTTCCGAAAGCACCAGGTCATGCTCCAGGTCGTTCGGCTCGACGTCTTCGTGATAACGAATCTCGGTGTCGAAGTTGGCGACCATGCGGCGTATCAACAATGTAGCCGTATCATTCAGCTGATCCTTTGCGCTCAGGCGTAGTTGCAGGGCGTCGCGCTCTTTGATCGCGGTCGCATGCTTGTCGCGCCAGTACAGCACCGCGTCGAGTTCTTCAGCCGCTGTTACTGGTGCGGCCATTTCGTTTTCTGATGACATGGAAATACCTCGCCGAGAGTCGGCTACAGTTTATTTGTCGTTCACAAGGAGGGCAGGAGAATGGCGTGTTTGATTTGTGGCGAGACGGATATAGAGCTGCTTTCGGCAGGGCATTTCGTGGAGAGAGACTGTCCAGGGTGCGGGTACTACGGCGTTCCTAAACAGCTCGTCAAAGAAATGTCGGTTCGCAAGCAAAAATTTCACGTAGAGCGCACTAGGGCTTACTTGGCGATGAGAGCCGAAAACAAGCAGTCACCTTGGATAACCCCGGTGGATATCAATATTTACCTGTTGCTGGATATCTCAATCCCCTGATAGCGGGTGGAAGAATCGCAGCAACCTAGATGAGTGCTAAACGCATGGGGCGTCCTACGCCGGGGCATGCCCGGGCGGAAAAGTGGGTTGGGTAGGATCTAAAACATCGATTGTTGGAGACAGCATTAAAATGTGTATAAATGCGTGTCTGGCCTCGGACGCGAAGGAATGACATGAAGAAAAATCAGGAAGCAGACTCTGTACCTAATGAGATAGTGGGCAGTGGGCCCGGCCTTTCGGTGAAAAAGCGATGCTTTGTGGTCACCCCAATCGGCGGCGGCGAGTCCCCCACACGAAGAGCCGCAGATGGATTAATAAGTTCAGTATTGAAACCACTCCTGGCAGAGTTAGGTTTCGAAGTTTTTGTTGCCCATGAAATCTCCATAACTGGCTCAATATCAAGGCAAGTTATCGAACATATTCTTGAGGATGAGTTAGTTATTGCAAATCTTTCTGAGCTCAATCCGAATGTGATGTACGAGCTAGCTGTACGGCACTGTACCGGTTTGCCTGTTGTCGCTTTAGCTGAGTCCGGTACGAGACTGCCTTTCGATATCTCAGATGAAAGAACAGTTTTTTATACAAACGACATGCGAGGAGTATATGAGTTAACACCCGCGCTACGTTCCGCCATTGAGGACGTTCTAGTGCGCGGGGAAACGGATAATCCAATTTCGCGAGTGCAGAAAAATCGAGTCCTTTTAGATACTCTGGATCAGGGCGATGCCAAAACAATCCTCATAGAGCGCCTAGATAATATCGAAACGCTTCTGAATGATATTCGATCGCCTCGGTCTCGATGGAAGTCTACAACAGGGATGTATTCAGCAAAAATAAAGCTGGATGGGAGCAAGGAAGATGTCATGGCTTTCGTGGAAAAGCTCTCAAAAGAGCATGGGTTTTATGGCTGCGAAATGGATAATTATACAAATACTGGTGCTGAACTGACAGTAAGGTTTTCGGTTCCAATCGATATGCAACGTATTAGCGCACTTACTAGTGCAGCTGGAATCTCATCGCTAGTAATTTCGATGTGAAAAGTCTAAACGCTACTTCAGGCGCTTGGTGTGATTCGTAGAAGTGGGGTATTTGTGTTCGTCCCGGCATGGGGCCGGAATGAGGAGAGGTAGGTGGCAAAAAAATTAGAGTTCTGGGGCATCCTTTGTACAGTCGTCTATCTGTTGGTGATTGCAACGACCGTTGCATTCAAGTTCGAAAACTTTATAAACCTTGAATTGAATGCTTTGGGTGACTTTCTTGCCGGAGCCTTTGGCCCAATCGCGTTTCTTTGGTTGGTTCTTGGTTTTTTGCAGCAAGGACGAGAGCTGAAGTTGAGTACAGACGCTTTGCAGCTCCAAGCTCAAGAGTTAAAAAACTCAGTAGAACAGCAGTCGATCATGGCATCTGCAGCTTTACAACAGATTGAAGCAGCGCAGCGGGCAATCACGATTCAGCAAGATGAGGCGGAGCGTTCAATAGCTGCCAGCTTTGACGCTAGAGTTGGCCTGAAGACGGGCGGTGGTAAGCCCAATACAATAATGAATAAACTCTATGTCGAGAATCTGGGTAACACGGCTGATCACGTTGTTGTAACTTTTGACCCACCGTTTGATCAGTTGGCAAAAATCGAATTGGGCATGATCAAGGCTGGAGGTAGATGGGAGTGTGAGCTCTTAATAGATGTCTCTCGAGCAGGCTCAATTGGAGAGCTGCTCATCGAGTACATTGGCATGGATGGTAAGAGTCGCAGCGAGTATTTCACTTATCAGATATCTGACGAACATTGGGTCCGCTTTAAAAAACGCAGAACATCATAGCTTGCGCTGAATTTTCCGATCCCACTTTTGCAAACCTCTCAAGCTGTCGCGACTGTTTTTCGCTAATGACGAATTCCGGTCGCGACATGCTGGCAAAGCGCTCTGAATCCTCAACCGGCGTTGCAGCCAGATTTAGAATCAGCGTAGACACCGTTTCCTGCCATTCCTCGAAGCCGTGACGCTCGTCGAGAATCAGTAGGGCGTCATAAAGGCTTTCGAAACAATCAACGTGCGCTTCTCGGCGCCGATGCGATCGAGCAGCGCCTTCTCCTTGGCTCGCTTGTCCTTCTTCAATTGCGCGTTGCTCTTGGCCTTGGCCTACCTCTTCAATTCCGCTGGCCGGCTCGTTACCAGGTGGTGAATCTATGACTCAACTCACACTGGCAGGAGGCCGACATGAGGTTGCAGAGCGATGTAGATGCGCTAGCGGCTATCGAAGAGGACGCTAAAGCGATGCTAAAACGGATAGGGCTGCCGGACGACGCTGTGAAGCTTGAGGTGGTCGTGTTCCTTCGCGAGGTGATCGACCTGGCCAGCTACATGGAGTCGGCACATCAAATCGTTGAGCCACCGAGTTTCGTCTGAGCTGGCGTATTGCCGATCGTTGCGGTATTTGTGTTCGGCCCGGCATGGAGGCGAACTCCATGCACTGAAGCCGCTCGATATGACTCTAAACAGCTGAAGGATCGCAGAATGGACCAACCCGCCTTGGATAATGCTCTGAATCTCAGGGGCTTCTTATCCCCATCAATGGATTTCGTGCGAGAGAAACTCAGGGCTACCTATGCACAGTCCTTTGAAATCGCTGAGTCTGCATCTGACGATGCTCAACGCTCGATGATGGCGGCAGGCGTTGACTGGCAAGAACCGCACATGTTGGCTGCTTTGATTTTTCTGCAGCGGACAGTAAGAAGTTGTCAGGCTGCAATTATTTTATGCGAAAGCGGACTCGTCGTAGATGCTCAAACCGTGACGCGTTCAGCGGCGGAGGCTATGTTTCATGGCGTGGCTTTAATCAATGATCCATCCACATTTTCAAGGATCTCTCGGCAATCCGACATAGACGAGAGAAAGCAAGCTAAGGCGATGATCGACTCCCTATCGACTAGAGGCTTGACCGACCAGAACATAGCGGATCTCACTGAAGTCATTCGCCGGGGCGAGGGTAGTGCTCCAGGTTTTTCAACATATGACGCCGCCCGAATTGCTAACCTCATGCCGATATACGACACCCTTTACCGCGGCCTATCGGTAGCAGCGAGCCACGCAACCTTTAGGTCGATGGATTCTTCGCTCCAAGTCTCGGATGAGCAAGTTGGATTAATAACAGGGCCAACTGACTACCACCTTGAATTTACGCTAGGTCTTGTGCAGAGCTGTCTGGATATAGCTTGTAAGGCTTTAGATGAGAACTTCGTTTCTGAATGATTTAAGGGGCGGTAACTAAACCGTCGGCGCATCGACTTCGTCTTCTGGCTCTGGCGGGTCGTCGGCGAGCGACTTCATTCCAGCGGCCCGAATAATGCGCGACACTTTTTCAGTAACAACGAAAGGTGTCATGACACACTGCAGCATCTTGGCCTGGGTCTCGATGTCGGCGGCGATCAGGTTTCGCAGCAGATTCTGATACACCTCCTGCTGGTTGTTGAAGCCGTGGGTGGCCATGACCCGCTTGAGGTCTGGCTTGAACACGCCGGCCACCTCAATCGTAAACTTCTCGACGCCCAATGCAGCGTCCTTTGCTGCTGCCTTCTCGCGCTTTCTGCGCTGCTTCTTGGCTTCCTCCGTCAGTTCCTTTTCCTCGGCCATGACCTACCTCTTCATTTCCGCTGGCCGGTAAGTCCAGCCAGGTCTGTCGGCGGCGTGTCGTCGCCTGGTTACTGATGCGTTTCATGAGTTGAACTTGAATCCGTTCTCGCTGGCGATCAGCGCAACCCGCTTGACGTGCATGTGCAGTGTCTTGGCCGTATCGCTGATGGTCTTGTCGGCTTCGGCCAGTTCGCGCACCTTCGGGGCGATCTTGTTGCGCTCGACGCGCAGACGGTCGTGGTGCGGTGAGTTTCAAATTGCAGCAGGTACAGCGCGAAGTCTTGGCGTTAAAGACTTCCCCAACACCGATAGGGCCGCAGAGCCAATACGAGCAACCAAACCGCTTGGGAGCAGGCGGAACAAATTACACAGGGGATTGAGAGCATGATGATTCGTAAGCCAGCTGGCCGGCCTTTGGGGGATACAGAATACCTGCTTGAACAGTGGGGCTGGTGGAGGATGGATGGGGCTGGGATTCCAAGTTACGCATCGCCTAACCTCGCGTTGATGCGGCAGGCTAACGCTTATCCATCATCGAGCAAGAGCTACTGCATTACTGACGATTGGGCGACGGCTATCGATGGAGCGGTTGCGAGGCTGACCCATCGCGATCAGCAGATGGGGGACGTTATCTGGCTGTACTTCGGTGCAAAATGGCCCATGTTGCGTGTGGGAAAGCATTACGGGCTAAGCGAGGGAAAGACTAGGGAGTTGGTGCGAGCAGGAGTAGCTTGGATCGACTGTGTTGTTTGTCCAATGTATAAAGTCGCATAATGTGTTAATTGTATATCTGCCGAGCTCGCGTCGGCAGATGTTTGATAAGGCTATAGTTATTTTTAATTAATAATCGGCATAGTCTGGATAGGCAAAAAGTCTGCGTGATCGAGCGTCATCTAGCCATTTGAACGCGTTTTCAAGGCCGTAAATACCAATGATGCTTTCCGCTAGCACGTTGTGTTGCAGAGAAAATAGAGATATCAAAATATTATCAATGGCATTGCTTTTATTGAATATGTGCATGAAGTCATCTTTTAAGTTAGTGCCGTATGCCAAATTAGCATTAGCTTGAGCGAGGTGGATGCCGAACAATCTGTCATAATATTCAACGAATTCCCTGTCGCGCGCGAAATAAAATAGGGTTTCGATCCCGGCTAGATACTCGGCGTCAACTTCGTTAGTGAAGACATCCCATAACTTATTTTGTGGGGCACCTCTCGCTAGCAGGCTCTTTAGCAAACTTTCTCTGTCAAGCGTTGTTTCAGTATATGGTTTGTCCTGATCTTTGCGGAAGTCAGGGTTCTCCTTGAACCACTCAT
The DNA here is from genome assembly GCF_017491585.1 of Pseudomonas sp. 58(2021). Taxonomy (NCBI): domain Bacteria; kingdom Pseudomonadati; phylum Pseudomonadota; class Gammaproteobacteria; order Pseudomonadales; family Pseudomonadaceae; genus Pseudomonas; species Pseudomonas sp. 58(2021). The sequence goes on along the minus strand of NZ_JAFGYZ010000026.1, from coordinate 24,959 downwards.
CTATAAATCGCAGCAATTTTTGTTCGGAAATACCTTTGAGTGGGAGCGGGGAGTTGATCAGTGGAGCGAGATTGTAATGGTTTTTTATGAGATCCACGGCCTTAGAAAAGTCCCTACTCCCAAGCCATACTCTGCTTTGATACGATCTTTTACCGAAGTGAATTCCTCATCTCTCCACTTCTCTATGCGTGGTAGCTCTTTAGCAATTCTAAAGATTTCTGGACGAGATAGTTTCTCTGTGAATGAGCCTTGATTGTATTCCGACTGCAACCAGTTATTAAGTTTGTGGAGTGAATCCAGGTTTTTTTCGAGTTCATTAAACTTCTTCTTCAGAAGAATGAAGTTTATGAGGGATACTTCTGTTAAATGCTTCTGAGAGTCGTTGTTGGTTGGGTAGCGAAAAGTTTGGCCGGTTGGATCGATCTCTGCAATATCTAAAATAGTCGCTTCTGCTTTTTGATTTGCGGATATATATCTTTTGTCGATATTCTCAGATTGTGTTTTGAAGAAACTCCAAATCATGTTGATGTCGTGTGAGCTGGATGAGTTGAACTGAATATTGATTTTTTTCAGTTTGGCGATTTCGATGATTTCGTCAATCGCGCCTTTCAGTCTTAATTCGACTGAGTGGCGCATATTGAAACAGACTGGGTAAACAAACTCGTCAACACTGAGGTGAATGCTTTCATCATTGATAACTAGGTCAATTAGAATGTTTGCCGCTTTCGAGAAACCCTCCGAATACTCAATATAACTAGGTTGACCGTTGTTACCAACACAGGCGTTCGCCCATGTGGGTTCTGCTCCACGAAATGTTGGATTTTTGTTAGTCATCAGCCTGGAAATTTCCTTGTTGGGGTCTGAGTCGATGCATTGATGCCATTCTAGGGCGGGTTGTGGGGAGCGCATATCCTCAGTGGTCGTAAATGAGAAAAAAAGCTTTTCCGCGCGGAATAGGTCTGTTTTTATTGCAGCGTGAACTGCTGTGAACGCAGCGACCCGACGTGCATTGGCGTAATGTTGCGCGGCGCGTTAGGGAACGGAATAGGGAACGTGACATATACGTACCCGTTTGCATCCGTAACGCCCGATCCCCACTGCTCAATAAGGCCGTTGGCATTTTTGGCCCACCCCGAGCCGGAAATGCTCGATGCAAACTCCGTGGAGTATTTCAGGGCGGCGGGCCCATCCTCAAACACCCAATTGGTTTCACCGCACACCAGAACACCAGCCGACCCCGCCGGGATAATGACGCTGTTCACGGTCTTGGCGAGGGCGACGATAATATCCGTCCCTTGCCGGTCAATCGCCTTGCCACTGCTGATGTCCGCCTGTCAGTCCTCCTCGACGCAACCAAAGGCTTTGGGATGCCAGCCGCCTCCGGCGCCGGCGGCGTGGATCATGCAGCAGTACGCGCCCGACTTGACCCAGCGCATGCTCAAAGAATTATCGCCATCACCGACACCGGCGACCGGGGATTGATCGCGCTGCATGCGTGTCAGGACTACATCAACGCATTGAGTCGGCAGTAGGGCCTCAACTCAAAAGCTGTTGATTTGCGATGTGCCGAAACCGCCGAGTGGTCGGAGTTGGAGATTATTAAATGTCAAGTATCAGTTTTTTTGCATCGACAATAAGTTTTGGTGACAAATACATATTAATTGACTCCATGCTGACGGAGCCATTCGGCCCAAACCCAAAACCTGACGATATTGACTCGATTCTTATAATTGAATGTAGTTCGTTATTAGCCATTGCCCGTACTTTCTTGATAATCGAGTTTTCAATGTTTTCTAATTTCAAGCAGAGCTCTTGCCTCGTTGGATCTAAGCGTTCGCAACTTTCAATTAGTCCTTTTAGCTCTTTTGCTGGGAGTAAAAGCTTAATCGCTGTTGCTATATTTGCACCTAGGTTGTGTGTATACTCAAAATCAATTAGCTTTTCTGCCAGTTCGTTGAAATCTGTTTTTAGTTTTCCTCTACCGCCTACCGCAGATTGTAGTGATTTGAATGCGAATTCAAGCTGGCTCGCTTGATTGCCCGATATGGCATTTAGATTATTCAGAGGTGAAGGCAGAGTGCTTGGTGAAGCTCCTGAATGGCATATCGGAAGCAAAGGGATTTCATTTTTTTCTTCGTTTATGTTAATCAGGTTTCTTATCCATATCGCTCCGAGCTCAAAGTTTATCCAGTTTCGCTTAACGGATGTGTTACTTATTAAATATATTGCTGCTACGCAGTTGGTTAATCCATTTTCTATTTTTTTTAGAAAGTTTGCACCAGCTGGAATGCTGGTTCCATCTGATGAAACAAAAACATCAACAAAGCCGCTGAACTCTTCTACTATCGCTTGCTGTATGATAAGTGCAAGTGCTTTTTCTTCGTGTATGTGTGAGAGGAAAATCATCTTCTGTGACATGTTATGTGCTCATGTTTAGGCGTTGTGGATTGTAGCATCAATTTGAGAGCGTAACAGTCTTTCAAGTAGGAGCCTATCATGAGATTTAATGATCTAAAAAGACCTAGCACTTCATCCGTTTTTACGTGCTCAACGATTTTAATCTTCCAAAGGTGTCGGTCTGCCCACCTTTCTACGGCATCGAAAAAACTTTGTGCAATCCTTGGTCAGTGCGGGGCCATCCCTGTCGGACCGTATCGGCGTGCAGGAACTAGCATTCTTTATTTGAAAGAGCGAGCTAGAAAGTCGGCGCTGCGTTGTACCGTTCAAAGGATTGCTCCCCGGTCGAGTTGATCAGGGCGTTCGGCATGCTCAGCGCTGCAACGATGTCGTGAATGCCGCTACACTGGGAGAGTCGTCTGCACATTGCCCGTTTCTCGCATCGATCTATCAGCGTAGACCTAATGGCGCTGTCATCGTCACAAAACCTTTTCCGGCGCAGGCCTGGCAATCATCGCGCGCATCAAAGCGATCAAGGCAGGCAGTGCAAATGCGGAAAGCTGCCGACTCAATGTGAGGCCGCACCTTTTCGAAAGCGCGCAGATCTCGTTCCTCCTGCGCGACTTGCGCAGCATCTATAAGCGCTCGATAGGCGTCAGCGTCAGAGAGAGAGTGGTAGGTGATGCCGGCGATCATTCGTTCGGTCTCGACCAACTGATACTGGCGCCCATTCATTTCCAGCACCAAGCCTGTAATCCGTCCAATCTTTCGGGAAAGTCCCAAGGTTAGCCTCACACCATCGGCGTCAGAGTAGACCTTTCCGTCGTAGGCGAAGGAAGCGCCGCGCGGCTCATCACTTTTGAAGTTGAAGATTGACCGGCTGATAGTGCCCAGCAGATTGCCGTTATCGATCTGAACGACATCATAGGTCGATGCGCCACGGTAGTGTCCGAGCGAGTTCTGCAGCTCCTCGACGGCGTGCCAGTAAGCGGCGTCTGCCATTTCGTTCATGTCGAACTGCTCAAGCCGGTCGATCAAGCCCTCACCGAGGAGCGTCGCTGTCATCTCGTGGAGGGTTTCCCGATGACCCTCTGGGTTCTGTAGACGGAAGTCGTGACCGTCGAGGGTCGCGCGCCATCTTTGGAGCCGTAGGGTTTTTGCTTCGTCGAAATTCATGCTGCGGGGTTCGCTGTACAAGTGCTGTATTTATGTACAGTAATCAAGATGGAGCAGGTGGGCGAGGTGGAGGCGACGAGCTGTCAGTCGGGCGTCATTAGAACTGCCAAGGTCATCTTGATGAACTCTTCGTTCTTGTCGATCGCCCAGAGGGCCCCGCGGACGTTATCGGCGACATCGGCCGACCCGCGCTGCTCTACTCAATTCGATAGCTCCATGATGGCGGCTTCGAGGGCGAGTTGGTTTTCGTTGATCTTGAAGAGTAGGGAAGGGAGTAGGTCTGAGTTGGGCATTTTGGTTTCCTTGATAGCCAAAGAACCAGCGTAGCATCGTGTTACATGAAGAGTGTTTTAACGATCGGCAGGATGCCGGAGAGGGGAAAGTTTTGTAACGCGTTGCAAAAAGTTTTGTAACGCTTCGAAAAAAGCCCCAAAAATCTGAGCCCCCAGAAACGACAAAGCCCTGAATAATCAGGGCTTTGTCATACATAAGATGGCGGAGGCGATGGGATTCGAACTCATGGACCTGTTACAGTCGACGGTTTTCAAGACCGTTGCCTTAAACCACTCGGCCACACCTCCGTTGCGTTGCGGGCGCCATAATACCTGAATGAAACACACTGTCAAACTCTGTGCATGGCTTGTTACAGAGCGTCTGTTATGATCTTTGCGACTGAACGTTTCAAACCAACAGGAGTGTCGCCATGCGCGAACAGGATTACGCAGTTCACAACAGCGTGCAGGCTGAGCAGCTAGAGGTTAGCCGCGTCCTGCGCAACACTTATGGCCTACTGGCACTCACCCTCGCATTCAGCGGTGTGATGGCTTTCGTGGCCCAGCAGATGCGCGTCGGTTACCCGAACATTTTCGTGGTGCTGATCGGCTTTTACGGTCTGTTCTTCCTCACCAACAAGCTTCGTGATTCGGCCTGGGGCCTGGTGTCGGCGTTTGCCCTGACCGGTTTCATGGGGTTCCTGCTCGGCCCGATCCTCAACCGTTACCTGGGCATGCAGGGCGGTGCTGAAGTGGTCAGCTCCGCGTTCGCGATGACGGCACTGGTGTTCGGTGGCCTGTCGGCCTACGTGCTGATCACCCGCAAGGACATGAGCTTCCTCGGTGGCTTCATCACCGCCGGTTTCTTCGTGTTGCTGGGTGCGACGCTGGCGAGCATGTTCTTCCAGATCAGCGGCCTGCAACTGGCGATCAGCGCAGGTTTCGTGCTGTTCTCGTCGGTGTGCATTCTGTTCCAGACCAGTGCCATCATCCACGGCGGCGAGCGCAACTACATCATGGCGACCATCAGCCTGTATGTATCGATCTACAACCTGTTCATCAGCTTGTTGCAGATCTTCGGCATCATGAGCCGCGACGACTGATCGACTGAATCGGCGTTAACGAAAAACCCGCGAAAGCGGGTTTTTTGTTGCCTGCAAAAACGTGATCAGACGATCAATTGATGATCATGCTGCCATCGGTGTGTTGCTTGTAGATCGTGTAGGGCAGCAGCAAGGTATCGAGCACCCCCGAGACCGCCGCATCGACCAGCAGGCCGGGAGAAGCGTTCTTGTAGTTGAACGCATCGACGTCATCCGGTTTTTCTGCGTGCAGCATGCAAAAATCGTAAGTCGCGCCGCTGTAGATGCGCGGGACGGCACCACAGTAGGTTTTCTGGTTCTTCAGTTGATTCACGGAGACCCTGTCGCTGAACGCCACGGTCTGCACCGTGCCGCACCCGGCGAGCATCAGTGTTGCCAGCATCATCGCCTGCGTTTTCATACCGCCGCTCCTTAGCCGGAAAAACCACAATTTACACCGTACATGCTTGAAAAGTATTCAGGCCATCGGCGGCAACCGTCGCTTGACCGGTGTTTTCTTGACGATGGCCGTATTGGTCTCGGCCAGGGTATTGAGGCGGTCGAGCAGGGTGTCCAGTTGCTCCATCGACCGCACATGCAGACGGGCAATGAAGCAGTCCTCGCCGGTGACCTTGTCGCACTCGGTGAACTCGGGAATCGACAGGATCTGCCGTTCCACCTCCTGCAATTGCCCCGGTAACGGGCGCACCCGGACGATGGCCTGCAACTGGTAGCCGAAGCATTTCGGGTCGATCTCCACGGTGTAGCCCTTGAGCACGCCGCGCTCCTCCAGCCGGCGCAAGCGCTCGGCCACGCTCGGTGACGACAATCCGCTGATCTGTGCCAGGGCCTTGAGCGAGCGTCGGGAGTCTTCCATCAAGGCTCCGATCAGAATCTGGTCGATATCGTCGGTCATGCAAAAAAAACTCCCGCATTAGGTGAATGGCGAAAACCACCCTTGATAAAAAAGGCAGGAATCGAGTTTAGCCTGCCTTTTGCACTGGAGAAGCCCCGATCTCGCTTGGCATACTTTTGCCACACATTAAGGAGATTGATGATGGAAAAAACAATCCGGCGCGGCTCATTCGAAATGACCGCTGCGATGCTGATATCCGGGACGATCGGCTGGTTCGTGCTGGTGTCCGGTCAACCGGTACTCGATGTGGTGTTCTGGCGCTGTGTATTCGGTTCCGGCACTTTGCTGCTGATTTGCGCCGCTTTCGGTTTCTTGCGCCCGGGCATTCTGACCCGCACCACGTTTCTGTTGGCGGTGCTCAGCGGCATGGCGATTGTTGGCAACTGGGTGCTGTTGTTCGCCTCGTATTCCCGGGCTTCGATCGCCATTGGCACGGCGGTGTACAACGTGCAGCCGTTCATGCTGGTGGGACTGGCCACCCTGTTTCTCGGCGAGAAAATCACCCTGCAAAAGCTGTTCTGGCTGGGGATTTCATTTATGGGAATGCTGGCCATCGTCAGTGCCCATGGCGGGCAAGGCGAGGGCGGCAATGATTACCTGATGGGGATCGCGCTGGCGCTGGGGGCGGCGTTTCTGTACGCCATTGCCGCGTTGATCATCAAGCGCCTGACCGGCACTCCCCCGCACTTGATTGCGTTGATACAGGTCTGCACCGGCGTGCTGCTGCTCGCGCCGTTCGCACATTTTTCAGCGCTGCCGCAGGCGCCCATTGCCTGGGCCAGCCTGGTGACGCTGGGCATCGTTCACACCGGTCTGATGTATGTATTGCTCTACGGCGCGATCCAGAAACTGCCGACGGCACTGACCGGCGCACTGTCGTTCATCTATCCGATTGCGGCGATTTTCGTCGACTGGTTCGCCTTCGGCCATCAACTGCAGACCCTGCAATGGATCGGCGTGGCGGCGATCCTGCTGGCCGCCGCCGGGATGCAACAGGGCTGGGGCTTCAAGTCGCGGCGTCTGGCGGCGCAGTAACGCTCAGATGTTCCAGCGCGGTGCGGTTTTCGCCAGGCGCTGGCGCATCTCGCCGATGTTGGACGCCAGTTGCCGGGTCAGCAGACGGTAACCGTCGAGCGGGCTGTAGACCGGCGCGTCGAGGCTGACGTCCGGCAATTCCAGCGGGCGCCCAAGGCGCTGGGTCGCACCGGTTTTCAAGGCCCGGGCCATGCCGATCAGTTGCACACGGATCTGCCGGTGCTCGGCCTTCAAGGCCGATTGCAAGTGGGCCATCGCTTCAAGATCGTTGCTGTCCGGTCGGGTATTGCCGAGGATTTCAAGCGTGCTGATGCACATGCGCAGGTTGCGCTGGATCGCGTCCAGTTCGGTCATCGAAACCTTCACTTCCTTGGACACTGACGGCATCAACGAGCGCAGTTGCACCATCACGGTGTTCAACCGGCCCATCAGTTTCAGATGTTCATCGGCCGAAACCGGTTCACCGCTGATGATCCGCCCGTACACCGTGGCGCAATCGCGCAAGGCATCGGCCAGGTTGTAGCGCCACGAATACACCGCGTACAGCGGCAGGGCGAAGGAAAAGGCCAGGGCCAGGGCGATACCGATCAGGATATCGACCCCGCGCCACAGCCCGTCGGTGATTGGATTGTCGCCATGCCCGGCGACAATGAAAACGGTGATGGCCGAGAGCAGGGCGGTGTAGCCGCCCTTGCCGATGGCGTGATACGAGAAGAATCCGCACACCACCGCCATTGCAAAATAGGTCAGCCACGGCATTCCCAGCCACGCCTGTTGCGCCACCAGCAACAGACCGACGCCGGCGCCGATCAAGGTGCCGGTGGCACGTTCGGCGGCTTTCTTGCCGATGTTGCCGTGGTGCTGCAAGCCGCCGATGACCACGAGCATGGTCACCGACGCCCATTCGCCGTGGGGCAGGTTGATGCCGGTGGTCAGCAGGATTGTCGCCAGCAACCCCAGCGCCACCCGCACCGCGTGAATCAACCGTGCGTGCCGGTAGCGACGGTACGGGTCCAGCAGCGGCCGCAGGATCCGCCGCAACAACGGCGGCCAGCGGTGGGGGCTGAAAGTGCTCAGCGTTTATTCCTCCTCAGAAGATGTAATCGGTGGCGATGAAGTTCGAATCCCGCCCGCGAATGATTTCGCTGATCAGGTCCTTGTTGGGCTCCTGGAACTTGGTCGCCACCAGGGTGCGGATCGAAAACACCCGCAGCGCATCGTGTACCGACAGCGTGCCTTCGGCGGAGTTCTTGCGCCCGTTGAACGGGTAGGTGTCCGGGCCCCGCTGGCACTGGGCATTCAGGTTGATCCGCCCGACCTGGTTGGCGAAGGTGTCGACCAGTCGGCCGACCGCCACCGGATTGGTGCCGAAGATGCTCAGTTGCTGGCCGAAGTCCGACTCCAGAACATAGTCGATCACGGTATCGAGATGACGGTACGGCACGATTGGCACCACCGGGCCAAATTGCTCTTCCTGATAGACACGCATCTGCGGCGTCACCGGGTACAGCACCGCCGGGTAGAAGAACGAGGCCCGTGCTTCACCGCCATTCGGGTTGACCACCTGGGCGCCTTTGCTGTGCGCGTCAGCCACCAGACTGTGCAGATAATCGACCTTGCCCGATTCCGGCAGCGGCGTCAGCGAAACCCCGCTGTCCCACGGCATGCCCGGTTTGAGGCTGGCCAGTTTCGCGTTGAATTTCTCGATGAAGCTTTCGACCACGTCTTCATGCACAAAAAGGATCTTCAACGCAGTGCAGCGCTGGCCGTTGAACGACAGCGAACCGGTGACCGCTTCGCTGACCGCGTTATCCAGATCCACCTCGGGCAGGACGATGCCGGGGTTCTTCGCATCCAGCCCCAATGCTGCACGCAGGCGGTGCGGTTTCGGGTGCAGTTTTTTCAGGTCGCTGGCGGCCTTGTTGGTGCCGATGAAGGCGAAGATGTCGATCTTGCCGCTGGCCATCAGCGCGCTGACGGTCTCGCGACCGCTGCCGTAGATCACGTTGATCACGCCGGTGGGAAAGCTGTCGCGGAAGGCTTCGAGCAGCGGACGGATCAGCAGCACGCCGAGCTTGGCCGGTTTGAACACCACGGTGTTACCCATGATCAGCGCTGGAATCAGCGTGGTGAAGGTTTCGTTCAGCGGATAGTTGTAAGGCCCCATGCACAGCGCCACGCCGAGCGGTACGCGGCGGATCTGGCCGAGGGTGTCCTGTTCCAGCTCGAAGCGGCTGGAGCGGCGGTCGAGTTCTTTCAGTGCGTTGATGGTATCGACGATGTAGTCGCAGGTGCGGTCGAACTCTTTCTCCGAGTCCTTGAGGTTCTTGCCGATTTCCCACATCAGCAGTTTCACCACGGCGTCGCGCTGTTGGCGCATGCGCCCGAGGAAGGCTTCGACGTGCTGGATGCGTTCGGCCACGCGCAGGGTCGGCCATAGGCCCTGGCCACGGTCGTAGGCACGCACGGCGGCGTCGAGGGCGGTGAGGGCGGTGTCGGCGTCCAGCAGCGGCGTACTGCCCAGGATCACTTGTTCGTCGCCGTTGTCGCCGTGCAGATAGACCGGACTGCGCACGGTGGCGAGCGGGCCGTCCCAGCGGCGCAACTCGCCGTCGACCAGATATTCGCGTTGCTCGATCTGACCGTCGAGGCGGTATTTTTCCGGGATGTCGCTGACAGAAGGGAACAGATTGCCAAGGATGTTTGCTGTGGTCATGTCGCTACCCCGTAGAAGATGTCGGCGGGCCGATTGGAAAAGGCTTTACAGGTTATACGCCTGAATTCACTGAAATTTAAACCCGCAAATGTCACGGGAATGTCACGCGGGCATGAGCCCTGACTGGCCCCGGATGCCCCCCTCACTGTCCCGCAATGCCCTCAACCCGCCGCCCTCGCTACCTTATGGTGTGATCACAACAATAAGCAGCACCTCACGCGAGGATCTTTATGCGGGCATTCCGATTCACCTGGCTGCTGATGCTGGCCGTTGCACTGGCCGGTTGCGGCGAAGATGCCAAACCCCCGACCTCATCCGGCACCGCCCGTAGCGCCATGCCGTCCGACCCGGCGCTGGCGCAGATCTACGCCAACAGTTGCCAGCTCTGTCACGCCAATCCCGCCGCCAACGCGCCGCTGACCGGTGACCGCAAGGCCTGGGAACCGCGCATCCGGCAGGGCACCGATACGCTGCTCGACCACGCCATCAATGGCTACAACGGCATGCCGCCGATGGGCCAGTGCGTCGAGTGTTCGGAAGAACAATTCCTTCAGTTGATCGGCTTCATGGCCGACCAGCCGCTTCCATAATAAGGATCCTGGCATGCCGATAGATCTGACACGCCGGCAGTTGTTGCAACGGGCAAGCATCGTCGGGGCGTTCAGCGCGCTGGCTTCCAATCCGGCGCTGGGCCAGTTGATGCGCGCACCGCGGCTGATTCCCTGGCGCAACTGGTCGGGCGGGCAAAGTTGCCTGCCGGCGGCGCGGGTGGCACCGAAGAATCTGGATGAATTGACCGCAGTCATCCAACAGGCCCCCGGCAAAATTCGCCCGGTCGGCTCGGCGCATTCCTTCAGCGCGCTGGTACCCACCGACGGCACACTGCTGTCGCTGAGCTACTTCAACGGTCTGCTCGATCACGACCCGAAAACCCTGCAAGCCGAATTCGCCGCCGGCACGCCGATGTCGCGCATGGGCACGCCGCTCAAGGACGTCGGCCAGGCTCTGCAAAACATGGCCGACATCGACTATCAGACCCTCGCCGGGGCCATTTCCACCTCGACCCACGGCACCGGCAAAACTTTCCAGTCCTACTCGGCTCACGTCTGCGGGATGCAACTGGTGACCGCCAGCGGCGAGGTGTTGGACTGCGACAGCCAACGCCATCCCGAAGTGTTCAACGCCGCCCGGGTATCCCTCGGCGCGCTGGGCGTGGCGACGAAAATTCGCCTGCAAAACCGCCCAGCCTATCGCCTGCGAGAAACCCAATGGATCGCCAAAACCGAAGAGCTGCTGGAAGACCTGGACAAGAACACAAGCGAAAACCAACACTGGGAAATGCTCGTTGTCACCCATTCCGACTATGCCTTGTCGATCGCGCTCAACGAGACCACCGATCCAGCCACACCGCCGATCCCGCCCGAAGAGGAGGGCGGCAACGAGTTCGTGACGCTGATCGAGAAGATCGACAAATACGGCAGCGACTTCCCGAGCCTGCGCAGTTCGCTGCTCAACAGCCTGCGGCATCTGGCGAGTTTCGAGGATCGGATCGGCGACTCGTTCGACATCTACGCCAACGTGCGCACCGTGCGCTTCAACGAAATGGAATATTCGGTGCCCGCCGAACATGGCCCGGCGTGCCTGCGCGAGATTCTCAAACTGATCCGCGACAAGGACCTGCGCACCTGGTTTCCCATCGAGTACCGCTACGTCAAGGCCGACGATATTCCGCTGAGCATGTTCGAGGGCCGCGACAGCTGTTCGATCTCGGTCCACCAGCATTACCAGATGGACCATCACAACTTCTTCGCCGCCGTCGAGCCGATCTTCTGGAAGTACAACGGCCGCCCGCACTGGGGCAAGTTGCACACGCTCAATGCCCGGACGCTTCAAACGCTCTATCCGCGCTGGCAGGAATTCATTCAGGTACGCCAGGCGCTGGACCCGAGCGGCAAGTTTCTCAACGGGCATCTGTCGTCGATTCTGGGGGTGAGCTGATGGCGGTCAATCGACGTAATTTCGTGCTCGGGACTTTGGGTGTCGGTGCTTTGCTGGTGGGGGTTGGCGCATGGCTGCGACCGGGGGATCGCGGCGGGCCTTACAGTGACTATTTCCGGGCGCTGAACAATGAACTCAAGACCAAAGGCCCGATGCGGCCGGTGTTGCTGATCGACCTGGATCGCCTCGATCACAACATTGATGTGGTCATGCGCTCGGTAAAACGTGGCGGCAAGCAACTGCGGCTTGTGGAAAAATCGCTGCCATCGCCGGGACTGCTCAGCTACGTCGGCCACCGCGCCGGGACGCAGCGACTGATGTCGTTTCATCAGCCATTTCTCAACCACGATGCGGTCACCTTCCCGCAGTCGGACATCCTGCTCGGCAAGCCACTGCCGGTGCGCTCGGCAGAGCTGTTTTATCAGACCCACAAAGGTCCGTTCGACCCGGCAAAACAACTGCAATGGCTGCTCGACGGCCCCGAACGTCTGCAGCAATACCTTGCACTGGCTCAGGGATTGGGCACGCGGATGCGGATCAATATCGAGCTGGACGTCGGTCTGCACCGGGGCGGCGTCAGTGACCTTAACGTGCTCGGGCAGATGCTCGCGCTGATCGCCGCCAACCCGCAGCACCTGGAGTTTGCCGGGTTCATGGGCTACGACCCGTTCGTGGGCATGGGCGTGCCGGGGATTCTTGGTTCGCCCGAAGAACTGTTTGCCAAGGTCATGGTGATTTACAAAAACTGCGTTGATTACACCCGGCAGCAGTTTCCCGCGTTGTGGCATGACGGTTTGTGCCTGAACACCGCTGGCAGCCCGAGTTATCGTATCCATGAATACGAAAAGCTCAGCAGCGAGGTTTCAGTCGGAACCGCGATGCTCAAACCGACGCACTATGACCTGCCGTCGCTGAGCGAGCATGTGCCCGCGGTCTACATCGCCACGCCCGTTCTAAAAAGCACCGGCCCAGTGAACATCCCGGCGCTGGACAACAAGTCCAAGCTGTTCTCGTGGTGGGACACCAACCAGCGCCAGACTTTCTTTATCTACGGCGGCAACTGGATGGCCGAGTTCGAATCGCCGCCGGGATTGCAGAGCAACGGCGTGTACGGGCGCAGTTCGAATCAGGAGATGGTTAATGGCTCGAATGCCGTGGGGCTGAACGCAGACGATCAGGTCTTTCTACGACCAACCCAGACAGAGGCTGTATTGCTGCAATTCGGTGATCTGTTGGCAGTGCGAGGGGGCAAAATTGTAGATGTGTGGCCGGTTTATTTCTGAAACTCAAAAATAACGTATCACTTAATTCACAAGTACCTCGTGCGTCTACTGTCAGATATGACAGTAGACGCGCGAGGCCTTTGGGGTATTTTAAAAAGGCAAAGTCATGAGTCCCCTCTTTATTCAACAGAGGGCTTGTCTATTTATCAGAGATGTCAAAATGAACACAGAAACAGTTACTCAACCTGCAACTGATTATATCGTGATAAAAATTGACGATCAGCAGGATTTCAGGGTCGACCATAAAACGTTTGAACTGAGTGACGATAGTATCAGTGTTACCGCGCGTGAAGGGCGTGGCGGTAATATGGAACCCAAGCAGGATCTTTTTTTCAGCTGTCCAAGATACTCTGGGCACTATGATTTTGATGCTCTATTGAATGCTATGTTTCAGCAGCATTCGGATATGTACTTTTTCAAATACGCCCCCATTAACGGGGGAGGTGCGGTTGTTATGCGTAACCCGGCCGCTGCACATGGTGCTTTTAGTATGGAGATGAAGTTGTTTTACAATAGCGGTCCAATAGGTATTATTGTTCCGGAGTTAATCAGGGTTCACGTTGCTTTCAATTTTGATTTGAATCCACAGACTTGATAACGTTTTTTAGTCAATATCAAATGCGTTATGCAGGCCGATTAATCGGGCGGCGTGCATAACGCATTTTTTGTATGGCGATAGTCGCCATCCATCCTCTTTCGAACATGAAGCTTTCATGACAAAAGTTCGGTAGCACATCGCCAGTCCGGTCATGCCTATGTAACGCGCTTGAGGGGCCCTTTGGGCGCTTTTCACAAGCCGAGGCGGGACGCCGGGAGTGAGGCAATGGGGACTATGGAACGCTACTCGAAAGTGGGCATGCAGGAACTCGATCAACGCCTGTCGAAGATCGTCGAAGCCGCGCGCAAGAAGCCGGTTTCGGTGTATCGCTACGGCGCGCCGTGGGTCTGGATCGTGTCGCAGGATGACTGGCAGGGCGCCTTGAAAGAGGTCTCCAGCTACATTCCGTCGGGTCATTCGCTGGTGCTGTTGCGCCCGCAGATCGATGACCTGTTCGACGCTCACGGCGACCTCCTGCACGACCTCAATGCCCAACCCGGCATGCTGATCCCGGCGCAGACGGTCATGCATATTCTGCTCCTGCAACTGCTGTATTCGGTGCCCAGCGAGCAGCAGCTCTATGAACAGCTCAATTACAACCTGCTGTTCCGCTGGTTCGTCGGCCTGGGCCTGAACCAGAAAGTCTGGAGCTTCAACGTCCTCAGTCGCGACATCGCCACGCTGCTCAACGAGCCGCGTGCGGTGCAGCTCATCCAGAAAATCATCGGCGAAGTGTTCTGCGGCGCGCTGCTGCAAATGCCCGAGTTCTCGTTGAACTTCGCGCTGCTGCACACATGGCTGGGCAAGCACGCCTGCGCCCCGCAAGTCAGCAATTAACAGCGACCAGCAATTGACGCAACAGAGACGCCAACAGGTTCATCGCGAATTTCAGGGGGTAGTGTGGAGCAGATTTTCACGTCACGGCTGGCGTTGTGGGGCTGGCTGCTGGTGACGGCCGGCGTGCAGCCGGTGTTCGCCGATGAGGCCGAAAACGCAGCGGCGCAGCGTCTGGTGGACGTCAACGAATACTTTGTGCGTGGCAATACCGTGCTCGATGCGCGGGCGATCGAGGAAGCGGTGTACCCGTTCCTCGGCCCGCAAAAAGCCTTGAGCGACATTGAAGGCGCCCGCGATGCGTTGCAGAAGGCCTATCAGGAACGCGGCTACCAATCGGTGTTCGTCGAATTGCCGGAGCAGGCGGTGGCTGATGGCATCGTCTACCTGCAAGTCAGCGAAACCAAGGTCGGCCGGGTGCGGGTGGTCGGCGCCAAACACTACTCGCCGCTGGACATCCGCGACAACGTTCCGGCGCTGAAGGAAGGCGAGGTGCCGGACTTCGCCAAGGTTCAGGGTGAACTGGCGCAGCTCAACAAGACCCCGGGCCGGCAGGTGATGCCGCTGGTTCGCGAAGGTCAGCGCCCCGGCACCATGGACGTGGACTTGCAGGTCGAAGATCAGAACCCGTGGACCGCCAGCGTGGGGCTGAACAACGACTACAGCGCCGACACCGAAAAACTGCGCACCGTCACCAGCCTCGGCTACAACAACCTCTGGCAACTCGGCCACAGCATCAACCTGACTTTCTTCACCGCGCCGCAGGACACCGACAACGCCAAGGTCTGGTCCGGCTCCTACAGCGCGCCGCTGACCGACCGCTGGAGCGTGCAGTTCTCCGGTTACCAGTCCGACAGCAACGTCGCCACCATTGGCGGCAGCAATGTGCTCGGCAAGGGCCATTCCTACGGCGTTTCGGCGATCTACACGATCCCGTCCAGTGGCAACTGGTCGAACTCGCTGTCGGCCGGCATCGACTTCAAGGACTTCGATGAACGCCTGACCCTGTCCGGCGAGAGCGACCAGGTGCCGCTCAAGTACGCGCCGTTCACCTTCGCTTACAACGGCTATCGCTACAGCGAAAAAAGCCAGTTAGGCCTGGGGCTGAGCCTGGTCGCGGCCACCCGCAGCCTCTTCGGCTACGGCAGCTCCGACGAAGACTTCGACTACAAGCGCTACCGCGCCAAACCGAGTTTCGCCGTGCTCAAGGGCGACACCAGTTTCACCTGGACCTTCGACAACGACTGGCAGAGCGCGAGCAAAGCCGCGTTCCAGCTGGCGTCGGGGCCGCTGGTCTCCAACGAACAATTCTCTGCCGGCGGCGCGACTTCGGTACGCGGTTATCTGGCCGCCGAGCGCACCGGTGATGACGGTGTGTTGCTCAGTCAGGAAGTCCGTACACCGTCGCTGGCCAAGTACACCGGCACCTGGATGCAGGACTGGCGTTTCTACGCCTTTGCCGAAGGCGCGCAACTGTACCTGCGCGACGAACTGCCGGACCAGGACGCCAGTTACGCCCTGGCCAGTGTCGGCCTCGGCACCCGCGCCAGCCTGAGCAAATGGCTGTCCGGCAGCCTCGACTGGGGCTACCCGCTACTCGAAGGGCCGAACACCTCGAAACAGGAATCGCGCCTGCACTTCAACCTTCAGGCCACTTTCTAACAAGGAGCACTTCCATGCAGCGCCTTTTCCTTTCGTTGTTGATCTGCCTGGGCTTTGTGCTCCCGGCCACGGCCCAGGCCTGGTGGCAGGACGACTGGCACTACCGCAAACAGATCGCCGTCGACACCACGCCGCAAGGCGCCGCGATCAATCAGGCCCTCGGCCGTACCGCGCTGCTGGTGCGCCTGCATACCGGCAACTTCACCTTCGACGGCGTGAAAGAGGACGGCTCGGACCTGCGCTTCGTCGCCGCCGATGACAAGACCGTGCTCAACCACCAGATCGAAAGTTTCGACGCGCTGATGGGCATGGCGCTGATCTGGGTCGACGTGCCGAATGTCGAGGGCGGTCAGCGTCAGGACATCTGGATGTATTACGGCAACCAGAAGGCCCCGGCCACCGGCAATGGCCAACTGACGTTCGATCCGAATTACACCGCGCTTTATCACTTTGAAGGCGCTACCGGTACTCCGGCCAAAGACACCACCGCCTATGGCAACACCGCGCAGAGTGCGACCGGCGCCGCAAGTGACGGCGTGGTAGGGCGTGCCTTGCAGTTCAGCGGTCAGCCGTTGCTGTTGCCGGCCAGTCCGTCGTTGCAGCACAGCGCCGGCAGCGCGTTTACCTTCAGTGCCTGGTTGCGACTGGATCAGGCCAACGGCGAACAACTGATTCTGGCCCGCCGCGAAGGTGCCAACAGCCTGCTGGTCGGTGTGAATCAGGGCGTGCCGTTCGTGGAGATCGACGGCCAGCGCGCCGTCGCCACCCAGCCGCTGAATCCGGGCCAATGGCAGCACGTCGCCCTGACCGCCGAAGGCGCAAAAGTGACGCTGTACATCAACGGTCGCGAAGGCGCGGCACTGGCCCAGGCGATGCCGGCGTTCAACTCGGTCATGGCTATCGGCGCGGATCTGCACGAGGGTCCTTTCCAGCCGTTCGTGGGCGCCATCGACGAACTGCGCCTGTCGAAAGTCGCCCGTCCGGCGCCGCTGTTGCTGGCCGACGCCACCTCGCAAGGCGCCGAGTCGAAACTGGTCGCCTATGGCGTCGATGAAGAACAGTCCGGCTTCGGTTTCGGCAGCCTCGGCTTCCTGCTCAACGCGGTGCCGGTGGACGCCTGGGTGATCATCGCGGTGCTGGTGCTGATGATGTTCCAGTCGTGGATCATCATGCTGCGCAAGAACCGCACCCTCAGCCGCGTCACCGCCGCCAACGAAGACTTCCGCGTGCAATTCGCCAAGGTCGGCACCCGCCTGGAAATGTTCGCCGACGACACGCAACTCGCCCAGCGTTTGCAGCACTCGCCGCTGTGGCGTCTGTATCAAGTGGCAGTGAAAGAGATCCGCACCCGCCGCGAGCAGGGCGCCGACACCTCGTCGGTTTCAGCGGCGACCATCGAAGCGATCCGCTGCTCGATGGACGGCGTGCGCACCCGGGAAAACCAGCAACTGAGCTCGAAACTCTCGACCCTGTCCAACGCCATCGCTGGCGGCCCATATATCGGTCTGCTCGGCACCGTGCTGGGGATCATGGTGGTGTTCCTCGGCACGGCCATGGCCGGCGACGTCAACATCAACGCCATCGCGCCGGGTATGGCGGCCGCGTTGCTGGCCACGGCCATGGGGCTGTTCGTCGCGATCCCGGCGCTGTTTGGCTACAACCGCCTGATCACCCGCAACAAGGAAGTCAGCGCTGACATGCGCGTGTTCGTCGACGAGTTCATCACCCGGCTGGCGGAGATGCACGGCGAAGGCCAGTCCAGTGAAGCGGCGCATCAGCGTGGCCATCACGCCAACCACTCCGTACCGGCCTGAGGAGCAATGACATGGCGTCCGTAAATGCCTCCCACGACGATGACGAAGATGCCGCAGTGGACAGCATCAACATCACGCCACTGGTGGACGTGCTGATGGTGGTGCTGGTGATGTTCATCCTCACCGCCACCGCGCAGGTCTCCGGGATCCAGATCAACCTGCCCAAGGCCAGCGCCTCCGTGTCGCTGTCCGAGGCCAAGACCAAGGCGATTTCGGTCAACGACGGCGGCCAGGTGTTCCTCGACGCCTACCCGGTGACGTTGCCTGAACTGGAAGAGCGCCTGCGCATCGAGAAGGCACAGAACCCGGACTTCCCGGTGATCGTGCGCGGCGACGCCACGGTGCAGTACCAGAAGGTTATCGAAGTGCTGGATCTGTTGCGCCGGCTCGAACTGTCCCAGGTCGGTCTGGTGACCGGCAAACCGACGCAGGGCTGAGTCATGACTGCACAGATGCCAATCGAGCCTTTGCCGGTGAAGAAGTCGCCACTGCGTTACGTGAAGTGGGGCGCCGGACTGCTGCTGGGCGCCATTGCAGCATTCCTGTTGTGGCAGTGGGCCAACGACATGAGCGGCATCCGCCGGGAAGCGCCGAAGGTGCCGACGATCATTCCGTTGCCGCCACCACCACCTCCGCCGCCGGAAAAACCGCCGGAGCCGGAAACCCCGGTGGAAGAAAAAGTCGTCGAGCCGGAGCCGACACCCGAGCCACAGGAAGTGAAACCCGAGGAAGAAGCGCCGCCATCGCCGGCGGACGACCTGGCCAACCCGATGCAGATTGACGGCGACGCCCAGAGCGGCAGCGACGCCTTCAACATCGGCGCGGGCAAGGGCGGCGGCATGGCCGGGTCCGGCGGTGGGCGACTGGGAAACGGCACGTACAGCCAGTTCCTCGCGTTCACCTTCCAGAAGCTGCTTCGGGAAAACCCCGACCTGCGCAACCTCGCGTTTTCGCTGCAGGCCGATGTGTGGCTGAGCAGCGTCGGCGAGATCACCCGGGTCGAGCTGGTCAAGTCCAGCGGCAATTCCGAAATCGATACGCAAGTGCTCGCCGCGCTGCGCAATGCGCCTGCTTTGAGCGAACGGCCGCCGGCCTCCATCACCTTGCCTGTGCGCATGTCCCTGCAAGGGCGGCGTCCGGGTTAACCGAATTCATAAAGCTGTATGAAAAGGAGTTGTGTGCAGATGATTTCCAACGTGAATCGATTGTCCCTGGCGGTCGGCATGGTCATTGCGACCCTGGTCGGTCAGGCCGCGGCAGCGCCAGCGCCCTCGGAGAACGCCACGATCAATCTGATCCGCTTGCTGGTCGAGCAGGGCATTCTGAAACAGGACAAGGCCGACGCACTGATCGCCCAGGCCCAGAACGAAGCGGCCCAGGCCAAGCAGGCTGCGGCGTCCACCGCTGTGGCCGCCGGGCCGGTCGCCGCACCGGGCGATGTGCGGGTGCAATACGTGCCGGCCGCGGTGCGCGATCAGATTCGTGATCAGGTCAAGGCCGAAGTCATGGCCACCGCCAAGCAGGAAAACTGGGCTGCGCCCAACACCTTCCCGGACTGGGCGTCACGCATCAGCTTTGACGGCGACATCCGTCTGCGTGACGAATCGCGCTACTACTCGGGCAGCAACAGCAACGAAATCGTCGACTTCGCCAGGCTCAACAACAACGGCCCGTACGACGTGAACCCCAACAGCAGCACCGCGTTGCCGCCGTTGCTCAACACCCGTGAAGACCGCACCAACCTGTTTCGCCTGCGCGCGCGGCTAGGCATGAAAGCGGACATTTCGCCGCAATGGACCGCCGGCATCCGCATCGGCACCGGCTCGGACAACAACCCGGTGTCGACCACCCAAAACCTCGGCGGCGGTTTTGCCAAGAAAGACATCTGGCTCGATCAGGGTTACCTGACCTGGAAACCGTCGGATGAACTGACCCTGACCGGTGGCCGCTTCGCCAACCCGTTCATGTCTACCGACATGCTGTATTCCAACGACCTGAACTTCGATGGCGTGGCGGCGATTTTCGACCACAAGCTGAGCCGCGACTGGGGTGTGTTCGGTACCGTCGGCGCGTTCCCGGTGGATTACACCAACGACACCACCACCAGCAATGGCTTCGACAAGGAAGAAAGCGACAACAAATGGCTGTACGGCGCACAGGTCGGCGCCAAGTGGGCGATCAACAGCAACAACCGCTTGAAAGGCGCATTGGCCTATTACCGCTTCCAGGACATCCAGGGTGAGCGCTCCAGCCCCTGCGAACCCTGGGCTGGCGCACCGGGCTGTGACAGCGACGGCACGCGTGCGGCGTTCATGCAGAAGGGCAACAGTGTGTTCCTGCTGCGCGACATCACGCCGAACCCGCTTAACCCGACGACCACACCGCAGCCGCAATTCGTTGGCCTCGCTTCCGAGTTCAACCTGCTGGACCTCAACGTGGTGTGGGACGCCGACCTGCCGGAAGACTTCAAACTGCGCAGCCAGGGCAACTACATCCACAACCTCGGCTACGACGAAGGCGACATGCGCAAGCGTTCGGCCGGGCAACTGGTCAACAACCTCGACAGCAACGGCAACATCGAAAGCGGTGCCAATGCGTGGATGGTGCAGTTCACCCTCGGCAATGCGCTGGACCTGAAGAAGCAGGGCGACTGGAACCTGTTCGCCGGCTACAAGTACATCCAGCCTGACGCCTTGCCGGACGGCTTCAACGACTCGTCGTTCCACCTCGGCGGCACTAACGCCAAAGGCTACATACTCGGTGGCAACTACGGTCTGGCGAAGAACGTCTACGCCACCGGTCGCTGGATGAGCACCGAAGCGGTGTATGGCGCGCCGTTCGACATCGACGTCTTGCAGCTCGAGATCAACACGCGCTTCTAAGGCGCCGGGAGAGGGATATGAACACTCGGTACTTTTTGCTCGGACTTGGATTGCTGGTCGCCAGCGGGGCCAGTGCCGAAGGCATGGAGGAGCGTCTGCGCACCCAGTTGCGCAGCACCACTCAGCAGCTGCAAACCCTGCAAAGCCAGCAGGCCCAGGCCAGCGCCGCGCAACTGGCGGCGCAGAACGAAGCCAAGGCAGCCCAGGCGCAAATCAAGCAATTGACCGCCGAACTGGCCAAGGCCAAAGGCCTGGCCGAGCAGTTGGCCGGGCAGCAGCAAAGCCTGCACAGCCAGGCTCAGGCGCAGGTGGCGGCCAGCAACGAGCAGACCGGCAAATTCAAGAAAGCCTACGATGAGCTATTGGTCATGGCCCGTGCCAAAGAGGCAGAACGGTCTAAGCTTCAAGCGCAATTGACTGAACGTGACACACAAGTGCAGCAATGTTCGGTCAAGAATCAGCAGATGTACGGCGTGGCCAAGCAGATTCTCACCGCCTACGAAAACATCGATGTGGCCGAGGTGATGAAGATCCGCCAACCCTTCGCCGGCAGCGCCCGGGTCAAGTTCGATGAATTGGCCCAAGGCTTCGGCGATGAACTGTACAAGACTCAATTCGATGCGCCGCAAGCCGCGATCGCGCACTGATTAAAAGACTCATAAACAAGGAAGAAGTCATGACTCAATTGATCTCCCATGTCTCCCCGCAATCCCTGACCGAAGTGCTGCAAGCCGCCGGTTACCGCGTCAACCAGACCGAACAGAACGGCATCGTCCAGTTGCTCAGCGCCAGTCAGGGCATCGGTTACGCCGTGCGTTTCGGCAACCCGGCGGTGGCGGAGCAGGGCAGCTATGTCGACTTCACCTTCAGCTGCGCCTTGCGCGTACAGGGTGAGTTGCCGGCCGGTGTGGCCGAGCAGTGGAACGCAACCCGCCGGTTTGCCCGGTTGTCGTTGCAGGGCGAGTTTCTGGTGATGGAAATGGATGTGGTGTTGGCCGCGGGCGTGAGCAGCGATTACCTGCGCGGCAACCTGGAATTGTGGGATCGCCTGCTTCAGGAATTCATCGTGTACCTGCGTGATTTCACCCAGAACGCTGCTGCCGCCCAGGCTCCAAAGGTTGAGCAAGAGGAAGTCGCGCTGTGACCAAACCTGCCATGGTAATCAGCGCCGCTGCGGTGGCGCTGTTGGTGGTGGCCGTGGCGCTGGTGGTGCGGCCGGGCAATGACCCGGTCGCCGCCCAGCAACCGGCGCCGGTCATTGCGGCGAACAGTGGGCCTGCGGTGGCGCGGTTGGGCAATCAGCAGGTGTCGCCGGAGGAATTGCAGGCGCTGCTGGCCGCCGTACCGCCACAGACCCGCGAGCAACTGCGCGGTAATCGTGAGGCGCTGGAGCGCTGGATTCGTTCACGCCTGGCCGAAAAAGCCGTGCTCGAACAGGCCGATGCCCAAGGCTGGGCGCAGCGTCCGGACGTGCTTCGGCAGACCCGCGCCGCCACCGAACAGATCGTGTTTCGCGACTATTTGCAGTCGGTGAGCAAAGTGCCGGCGGACTATCCGAGCGCCGCCGAGTTGCAGCAGGCGTATGACGCGGGCAAGGCCAACTGGCAGACGCCGGCGCTGTATCGGGTCAGCCAGATCTTCCTTGGGGTGAATGAGCCGCAGAACCTTGAGGCCGTGCGCAAGCAGGCAACGGAGTTGAGCAAGAAAGCCCAGGCAACCCCGGCGGACTTTGCAGCACTGGCCAAGGAGTTTTCTCAGGATCGCCTGACTGCCGAACGCGGGGGCGATACCGGCCTTCAACCGTTGCAGCAACTGGTGCCGGAAGTGCGTGGTGCGGTGGCGCGACTCAAGGTTGGCGCGGTTTCCGATCCCGTGCAAAGCAGCGCCGGTTTCCACGTGATCAAACTCACCGAACAACAACCGGCCCGCACCGCGACCCTCGACGAGTTGCGCGATCAACTGACCCTGGCCTTGCGGGCACAGCGTCAGGAACAGATCGCCCAGGCCTATCTGGACGGCATGCTCAACACCGCGACGCTGAGCATTGACGGGGCCGAGCTCAATAAGGTGCTGGAGACCAAACCCTAAGCGCTGCACACCAAAACAAAGATCGACAGGGAGTCATCGATGTCATTCACCGAACCCGCAGCACGACAGAGCAGCGCCGATTTCCGCTGGCCACAGGACAAGGAAGAACCCTGGCTGGCGCAAGCCGCGACCCTCGACGGCGACGTCGCGCAATACTTTCTGGTCAGCGCCCGTTGCGGTTGCTTCATGCAAGCCGCCCGCAGCCTCAACGTGCGCTCGACCTTGCTGCGCAAACAACTGGCGCAGCTCGAACAGCAACTGCAATGCGCGCTGTTCAGCTTTCAGGGCAGCGCCTTGAGCCTGACCCGCGAAGGCCAGCAATTGCAGGCGCAACTGATCGCCCTGGCTCACGAGCGCAAACTTCCGGTGATCGAGCAACCCCTGATAAGACTGGCCGTCGCCGAATCGATCCTGCACGACATCCTCGGCCGCGACCTCATCGCACTGTTGCGCCGCAACGCCAGCGTGCGCCTGGAAATCATCGCCCTCGACAGCGAACTGGCCCTGCATGCGGTCAGCGCCGACATCGTGCTCTGGCTCGCCCACGGCGACAACCCGCATCCCGGCCCGACCTTCGCCACCAGCGAACCGCAACGCCTCGCGCAACTGGAATACCAGCCGCACATCGCCAAACGCTATTCCCGTGTCACTGCACGGCCAGAAAGTCCGGATGACCTCGCCGATTTCATGCTGGTGCAATGGCAGCATGACCGGCAGATCGACAGCTTCCGGCCGTGGAACGAATTGGTCGAACAGCGGTTGGCCGGGGTGGTGCAGATGCAGTCTTACGAGCTGATGCTGGAGATGATTCGTTGCAGCGCGTGCATCGGGTTGCTGCCGATGTACATGAGCCGGTTTGATCGCGGGCTGGTGGCGTTGCCGGGGTTGTTTGGGGAGGCGATGCGGTTGCAGGCGTGGTTGGCGGTGAACAGTGAGTCGCAGAATGTTGGGGAGGTGCAGACCTTGGTGGAGTTGATTCAACGCACTTTCAATGAGCGGCAGGAGTGGTTCGAGTAAGTCTCGCCAGGATCAGTTGCGCCGGTTTACAGTGACCGGCCACGCACTGATCCAGGAGGGATCTTTCATGCCTGAGCA
Source organism: Pseudomonas sp. 58(2021) (assembly GCF_017491585.1). NCBI lineage: Bacteria > Pseudomonadati > Pseudomonadota > Gammaproteobacteria > Pseudomonadales > Pseudomonadaceae > Pseudomonas > Pseudomonas sp. 58(2021). The sequence continues at coordinate 1,111 of NZ_JAFGYZ010000026.1, read as the reverse complement.
CAACCCCGCCATTCACCTCGAACGCTTCAGCGAGTCCCACGTCGAAGGCGTCACCGCGCTTTACAACGACCCGGCCGTGACCCGGCAGGTGTTGCAGATGCCGTTTCAGTCTGCCGAGATCTGGCGCCAACGGCTGATGCCCGAAAACGAACGGATGGTGAAGCTGGTGGCGCTGCATCAAGGTGCGGTGATCGGGCATCTCGGGCTGGAGGCTTTTTCGCGGATTCGCCGCAGCCATGCCGGCAGTGTCGGCATGGCCGTCGCGGTGGCGTGGCAGGGCAAGGGTGTCGGTTCGACGTTGTTGGCGGCGGCGCTGGAGATTGCGGACAACTGGATGAACCTGCACCGGGTCGAGCTTTCGGTGTACGCCGACAACGAGGCGGCCATTGGTCTCTATCGCAAGTTCGGCTTCGAAACCGAAGGCCTGTTCCGCGATTATGCGGTGCGTGACGGGCAATGGGTCGACACCCTGAGCATGGCGCGGTTGCGCAAGCGCTGACCTTTTGTCAGTCCATGGCCGAAGTGACGATCGTGCAGGCAAATGACTTGCACGGTCGTCCTCGGCATCTGCCATGCTCGACGTCCGCAGCACTGCTTCCTTGAAGGAACACCGCAATGGACGACGTACAGCAGCTGGGCGAAATGCTTCGCCACTATGCCGACAGCGAAGCGCACAAGAAGCAACTGTTCGAGACGCAATCGGCGACCTGGGCCTCACGGATTACCGAATTGTTCGGGCAGATTCAGCAATGGCTGGAGCCGGTGCAGGCGCCGGGTTTGCTGGAGGTGGGTCGGGAGGCTTATGTGGCGTTCGGGCCGAGCATTCCGGTTGAGACCTCAACCTTCAAGACTGAAAAACTGAGCATCGTGATTGCCGGCAAACCGGTGGAGTTCGTGCCGGATGTGATGGGCAGCGGCGGGCAGATTTCGCTGGCGGTGATGGGGCTGACGGCGGCGCGGTACGGGAGTGTTTCGTTGGTGGGGTTGCCGGGCGGGGAGTGGCAGTGGCGTAAGACCAACGGGTTGAAAGACCCGGATACCTTTGTTTTCGACGCGAATTTTCTCGCGCAGCAATTGCAGAGCCTGATTCCCCGAGACCGCACCTAAGATC
>NZ_JAFGYZ010000025.1:0-91119 GCF_017491585.1 Pseudomonas sp. 58(2021) | reverse complement strand
CCCTAACCCTCCCGAAACGTCGGACCGCCCGGAGGGAGAGGGGACTGACCGAGGTGTCTGTTCGAAATCCATCGACCTGAAAGTCTTCAGTCGAACTCAGGTTCTGAAACCAACGACGGTCAGCTCCCTTTCCCCCTCGCCCCCCTTGGGGGGGAGAGGGTTGGGGTGAGGGGGGAAAAGATCTAAAGCGAACTCAGACCTTCAGCACACCGCGATCAAAGCTTCGCTTTAACCGCCGCCAATGCATCTTTGCCATCCACCGTCTTCACGCCATCAAGCCACTTGTCCAACACCGCCGGGTTCGCCTTGATCCACGTCTTCGCCGCATCGGCATTGCTGACCTTCTTGTTCACCACCTCGGCCATGATGCTGTTCTCCATCTCCTGAGTGAACGAAAGATTGGTCAGCAATTTACCCACATTCGGACAGGCCTCGGCGTAGCCCTTGCGGGTCAGGGTGTAGACGCTGCCGGTGTCGCCAAAGTACTTCTCGCCGCCCTTGAGGTAATGCATTTTCAGCTGCACGTTCATCGGGTGCGGGGTCCAGCCGAGGAAGGTGACGAATTTCTGCTTCTTCACCGCCCGCGAGACTTCGGCCAGCATCGCCTGTTCGCTGGACTCGATCAGCTTCCACTGGCCCAGGTCGAAGTCGTTCTTCTTGATGATCTCTTGCAGCGAGATGTTCGCCGGTGCGCCGGAGCCGATGCCGTAGATCTTCTTCTCGAATTTATCGGCGTACTTATTCAGGTCGGCGAAGTTATGCACACCCGCATCCCACACGTAATCCGGCACGGCCAGGGTGAATTCGGTGCCGTCGAGATTCTTCGCCAGTTGGGTGACATCGCCGGTGGCGACGAACTTGTCGTAGAAGCCCTGCTGCGCCGGCATCCAGTTGCCGAGGAATACGTCGACCTGGCCATCCTTCAAGCCGCCGAAGGTGATCGGCACTGCGAGGGTGTCGATCTTGGCCTTGTAGCCCATGCCATCCAGCAGAAAACCGGTGATGGCGTTGGTCGCGGCGATGTCGCTCCAGCCGGGATCGGCCATTTTCACCGTGTCGCAGCTCTCGGCGAACGCGGATGCGCTGCCCAGTGCCAGCAGGCTGACTGTCACGACTGTGGATAACTTGACCATGGACTTCCCCTTGACGTTATTGGTTTTGGCAGGGTTGTGGATAACGGGCCTTGCGCTCCAGGTCATCGAGGTCGATGTGGTTGCGCATGTACTGCTGACTGGCGTCCACCAGCGGCTGGTGATCCCAGCTCTTGAGCTTGCCGATCGTCAGCGCCTCGGCAACGAAGCGCCGGCGCCGCTGACTTTCGAGCACCTCGCGGTGGATCGTCGGAATGTCCCATCTGGCCCGTGCTTCGGCGAGAAAATCGTCGAACAGCTGACGATGTTGCGGTGATTGGCTGAGTTCTTCGAGTTCACGCGGATCGTTGTGCACATCGAAGAGCAGGCAAGGGTCGCTTTCGCTGTAGATGAATTTGTACGCGCCGCGACGGATCATCATCAACGGGCTGATCGTGCCTTCGGCCATGTATTCGCCGAACACTTCGTCATGACCGCCCTGCCCGTGCAGGTGCGGGACCAGCGAACGACCGTCCAGCGGCAGGTTCGGTTCCAGGCTGCCGCCGGCCAGTTCGACCAAGGTCGGCAACAGGTCGGCGGTGGACACGGCGGCGCTGACTCGGCCCGCAGTGAACTGCCCGGGGGCACTTATCAACAGGGGTACCCGCGCTGCCATTTCGAACCAGTGCATTTTGTACCAGAGGCCTTTTTCCCCAAGCATGTCGCCATGGTCGCCGGAGAACACGATGATGGTGTCATCGATCAGCCCGGTATCTTCGAGGGTTTGCAGGAGTTTGCCGACGTTCGTGTCGATATAGCTGCACGCGCCGAAATACGCCCGGCGCGCATCGCGAATCTTATCCACAGGGAGCGGCTTGTCCCAGAGGTCGTAGACCTTGAGCAAACGCTGGGAATGCGGATCAAGGGAATGTTGATCCGGCGTCGTCGGAAGCGGGATATCCGCATCGTCGTACAAATCCCAGAACGCCTTGGGAATCGTGTACGGATCGTGAGGGTGAGTCATCGATACGGTCAGGCAAAACGGCTGGTCGCCGTCCTCGCGAATGTGGTCGAACAGGTATTGCTGAGCCTTGAACACCACCTCTTCATCGAAGTCGAGCTGGTTGGTGCGCACGCACGGCCCGGCCTGCAACACCGAAGACATGTTGTGATACCAGCTCGGCCGCACATCGGGTTCGTCCCAGTTAACCGCCCAGCCGTAGTCGGCCGGGTAGATGTCGCTGGTCAGGCGTTCTTCGTAGCCGTGCAGTTGATCCGGCCCGCAGAAATGCATCTTGCCCGACAGTGCGGTGCGATAGCCGAGACGGCGCAGGTAATGGGCGTAGGTGGGAATGTCGGCGGGGAAATCGGCGGCGTTGTCGTAGGCGCCGATCTTGCTCGGCAACTGGCCGCTGACCAGGGTGAAACGCGACGGTGCGCACAGCGGGCTGTTGCAGTACGCGGCATCGAACACCACGCCCTGTTCGGCGAGGCGGCTGAGATTCGGCAGTTTGATCGGCGACGGACCGTAGAACGGCAACATTGGCGCGGCCATTTGATCGGCCATGATGAAGAGAATGTTCTTGCGCTTCATGTGATCGCGGCATTCCATAGTGAATATTTATGCGACATTGCTGTGAATGAGCATGGATTCCACGCAATATCCCGTAAAGCCCGCGCCGGACAATGACTAGGATAAGCACAGCTTATGTATGAAGCCCTCGGTGATTTGTCGCTGGACCTGCTGCGTGCCTTCGAGGCTGCGGCCCGTCATCGCAGTTTTACCGCTGCAGCGGTGGAGCTCGGCACGACGCAACCGGCCATCAGCCAGCAGATCAAACGGCTGGAGGAACAGCTCGGAACGCGGCTGTTCGACCGGATCTATCGAGGTATCGGGCTGACTGAGGTCGGTTCGATTCTTTTTGAGCAAGTCACCCTCGGTTTACAGAACATCGACGCAGGATTGAGCGCGATCAGCGCACAACAGCAACATGAAGTGCTGCAGGTCGCCACCGATTTTGCCTTCGCCGCGTACTGGCTGATGCCGCGCCTGCACCGTTTCCATGAAGCTTATCCACAGGTCGACGTCAGCCTGGTGACCAGCGAGCGCAATCACAACATGCTGCGCACGGATATCGATGTTGCCGTGCTGTTCGGCGACGGTCGCTTCAAACAGGGCGAAAGTCACTGGTTATTCAGCGAAGAAGTATTTCCGGTGTGCAGTCCGCAATTGCTCAGGGATCGCGCTCTGCCCTTGCCGGCCCCAGCGTTGCTGGAGTTTCCACTGCTGCACCTTCGCGGGGAAAACAGCAGCAACTGGTTCGACTGGAGCGGTCTGTTCCGCGCGCTGAACATCAGTACGCCGCCGGCCCCGGGCCAGTTGCGCTTCGACAATTACACCTTGCTGATTCAAGCAGCGATTGGCGGTCAGGGTGTAGCCATCGGCTGGCGCCACCTTGTGGATAACTTGCTCACCCAGGGTTTGTTGTGCCGACCGATTGCCGAAACCACCCTGTCGCGCCTCGGTTATTACGTGGTGTTGCCGCAGCGCAAACGCCGGGGCGCGTTGATTCAGACGTTCGTGGATTGGCTGATGGCCGAACAGGCCAGCAGCGCCGAATCCCTGGCCGGGCTGCCGCTGCCGTCGATTGCGGTGTAACGGATCAGCAAGCAGCAACAAAATCCACGTGCTGGCGCAGATGCAAATTCAGCCGCAGCTCATCGGCGATGCCCACCGCCACCCGATTCAGCCGCTCCAGCGGTTCAGCCAGACCCGGTTCAAGCGTGCGGCCAACCTGGCTGAAGTGCTCGATCGTCAGCCCAGCCACGCTGCGCGGTGCATTCACCAACGTCCAGTGCAGCGGGCTGCTTTGCAGGGCTTCGCGCACTTCTTCGGCGGCGTGGCGTTGCAGCGGGTCGGCGTTTTCCGGATCGTCCAGGGCTTCGAATTCGCCGATGACAAACAGCCGCGAGACGTTCGCTGCCTGCAGCCCGTCGATCAGCGCATCCACCGCCAGCACCTGTTCCACCGGCCCCAGCACCACGGATTTCTCAATGTGATCGCTGCTCAGCGGCAGGCCCGGCGCATTGAGCAGGCAGATCACCGCCGAACTGCCAGCCACGCTCTGATTGACCCGCTCGGCATCGAGCAGGTCGCCGCTTTTGGTACGCAGTCCCGGCCGTGGCGCGAGCGCCGTCAAATCGTCGAGGATGGCGATGACTTCATGCTGGCGACGCAGCAGTTCAGCCATCAACGCACTGCCCAGGCTACTCATGGCACCATAGAGCACCACTTTCACCGCCGGGGTTTCGGCATTTTTCATGGCTGAGGTCCCGTTTGTTTTCCCTTGTATGGCGTGTGACATACGGGCAACGCCGAGGGTTCGAACCGATTCAGAGGGTTTGCGATGCAGACGATCAAGGGCTATCACGCCCATGTTTATTTCGATGCCAGCACCATTGAACAGGCGCGGGCGCTGTGTGAGCAGGCCGCGCAATTATTCCCGTTGAAGATGGGCCGTGTGCACGAGCGTCCGGTCGGCCCGCACCCGGACTGGAGCTGCCAGCTGGCCTTCGGGCCGGAACTGATCGGCGACGTGCTGCCGTGGCTGGCGCTCAATCGCAAGGGGTTGGTGGTGTTCCTGCACCCGGATACCGGTGATGATTTGCTTGACCACACCGAGCACGCGATCTGGATGGGCGCTGTGCGGCCGCTGGATCTGTCTGTTTTCTGATCAGAGTGTTTCTTCGGGCTCCCCCGGCAAATGCTCATCCAGGTGCAGCCACGGCAATTGGCTGTCAGTCCAGATGTGCCGCTGCGCAGCGGCCTGCTCCGGGTGATCGAGGGTGGCGACCGTCAGATCGATACTTTCGGGACTGAGCAACGTCACCAGCGCCAGTTGCGCGCCGCAGTTCGGGCAGAAGAACCGTGCGCAACTGGTTGACGAGTCGTAGCGCGAAGGCGTCCCGGCCAGCCACTGGAAATTCGCCACCGGCAGCGTGATCCAGGTGGTGACGATACCGCCGCTGACCCGCCGACAAATCGAACAATGGCAGTGGGCAATGTCGTGCAATGTCCCACTGAACTGATAGCGGATATGTCCGCAATGGCAGCCACCGCTGTGCAATTCACCCATCGCCCCACTCTCCCGTTCCCGTGTTCATTGACTCTAGCCGCATCCGACGGCCGGTTGGCCGTTCGCATCGAAGCTTTCATCCGCGAAAGCTGGCTGAAAGGTTGCCCCATTAGGATCGCCGCCACTACCGGCAACAGACCGGTTGGCCACGCGTGTGATTGCTTGCACGTCAGGCCCTATTAACAACAACAATGGTGATTCTGATGTCCTCTGTAACCCGCCTCCTCGCTGCAACTCCGCCCGTACGTCTCGTGCTTCCCGTTCTGCGCTGATCCCGCCCGATCCGCCCATTCCCTAGCCGCACTACGCCTGGAGTATTCCCATGCTGACTTTCCTTGGCTTTGCCATGGTCATCACGTTCATGTTCCTGATCATGACCAAGCGCCTGTCTGCGCTGATCGCTCTGATCATCATCCCGATCCTGTTCGCCCTGTTCGGTGGTTTCGCGCCGAAGATCGGCCCGATGATGCTCGAAGGTATTACCAAGCTTGCGCCGACCGGCGTGATGCTGATGTTCGCCATTCTGTATTTCGCCCTGATGATCGACTCCGGCCTGTTCGATCCGGCCGTGCGCAAGATCCTCAAACTGGTCAAGGGCGACCCGCTGAAAGTTTCGGTCGGCACCGCCGTACTGGCGCTCGTCGTTTCCCTCGATGGTGACGGCGCGACCACTTACATGATCTGCGTGGCCGCCATGCTGCCGCTGTACAGCCGCATCGGCATGAGCCCTCGGATCATGGCGGGCCTGATCATCCTCGCCGGCGGCGTGATGAACATGACCCCCTGGGGCGGCCCGACCGCCCGTGCCGCCAGTGCGCTGCACGTGGACCCGTCGGACATCTTTGTACCGATGATCCCGGCCATGGGTGCCGGTGTGATCGCGATCCTGATCATTGCCTACTTCTACGGCAAACGTGAACGTGCGCGTCTGGGTGAGCTGCACCTGATCGGCGACGAGATCGATCACAGCGAAATCAGCGTGTCGCAGTTCCCGGATGCCCGTCGTCCGAAGCTGATCTGGTTCAACGGCCTGCTGACCCTGGCGCTGATGTGCACCCTGATCGCCGGCCTGCTGCCGCTGCCGGTGCTGTTCATGGTGGCGTTCAGTATTGCAATGATCGTCAACTACCCTTGCCTGCAACAGCAGAAAGACCGCGTCGCGGCTCACGCCGGCAGTGTGCTGTCGGTGGTCAGTCTGATCTTCGCGGCGGGCATCTTCACCGGTATCCTGTCGGGCACCGGCATGGTCGATGCCATGTCGAAAAGCCTGCTGGCAGTGATCCCTGATTTCCTCGGCCCGTACCTGGCGGTGATCACGGCGCTGGTGAGCATGCCGTTCACGTTCTTCATGTCGAACGACGCGTTCTACTACGGTGTGTTGCCGGTACTGTCGGAAGCGGCCAGCCATTACGGCATCACCGCAGTGGAAATGGCCCGTGCCTCGATTGTCGGCCAGCCGGTTCACCTGCTGAGCCCACTGGTGCCGTCGACGTATCTGCTGGTCGCACTGGCCGGGATCGAGTTCGGCGATCACCAACGTTTCACCCTGAAGTGGGCAGTGCTGGTCTGCCTGTGCATACTGGTCGCAGCCTTGCTGTTGGGGACTTTCCCGCTGTTCAGCACTTTGTAACGGCATCAACTCACCAGAACGCCAGCTGCTTGCTGGCGTCCTGGTTTAACACACGCTCAAAGGAATACACATGGAATGGCTGACCAACCCTGAGATCTGGGTTGCCTTCTTCACCCTGACCGCCCTGGAGATCGTCCTGGGCATCGATAACATCATCATGATTTCGATCCTGGTCAGCCGCATGCCCAAACACATGCAACAGCGCACCCGGATCTTCGGTCTTGGCCTGGCCATGATCACGCGGATCCTGTTGCTGCTGTCGATCACTTGGGTCATGCGCCTCACCGCCGACCTGTTCGTAGTATTCGGTCAGGGCATTTCCGGGCGTGACCTGATCCTGTTCTTCGGTGGCCTGTTCCTGCTGTGGAAAAGCTCCCAGGAGATGTACCACGCGCTTGAAGGTGAGGATGAAACCGGCGACGAGCCTTCGGGCAAAGGCGGCAATTTCCTCTACACCATCATCCAGATCGCGATCATCGACATCGTGTTCTCGCTGGACTCGGTGATCACCGCCGTCGGCATGGTGTCCCACGTACCGGTGATGGTCGCGGCGATCATCGTGGCGGTGCTGGTGATGATGGCGGCCTCGGGCAAGATCAGCGAGTTCATCGACAAGCACCCGTCGCTGAAAATGCTCGCGCTGTCGTTCCTGCTGGTGGTCGGTACCGTGCTGATTGCCGAATCGTTCGACGTGCACGTTCCCAAAGGCTACGTCTACTTCGCCATGGCGTTCTCGCTGGCGGTCGAAGCGATCAACATCAAGATGCGCACCGCCATCGCGAAAAAGAAGAAACAGCAGGATCCGGTAAAACTGCGCAAGGATATTCCGGGTCAGTGACTCGAACGCTGCGCAAAAGATCAAAGGGCCTTCGGGCCCTTTTTTCATGGCTGCATGAACCTGTTTTCATGACACTTTTGTTTCAATCCACGCTTTAGCTGTGCAATGCTGGCGCCGAGACCGTTAGCCAACTACAGCTTAAGTATTAAAAACGTAGAAACCGCGCGGTGCCGTCCACTTGCCCCACTGGGGCGCTGCTACTACAGGGGGTCTGCATGCTAACCCTGCTCAATCTGCTCTCTGCCGTGGCTCTGCTGATCTGGGGCACGCACATTGTCCGAACCGGCATCCTGCGGGTGTACGGCACCAATCTGCGCCACGTGATCGGTCAGAACATGTCCAGGCGCTGGCTGGCCTTTGTCGCCGGTATCGTCGTCACCGCGATGGTGCAGAGCAGCAACGCCACCGCCATGCTCGTGACGTCCTTTGTCGGTCAGGGCCTGATGGTGCTGACCCCGGCCCTGACTACCATGCTCGGCGCCGACGTCGGTACCGCGCTGATGGCGCGGGTGCTGACGTTCGATCTGTCGTGGCTGTCGCCGCTGCTGATTTTCCTCGGGGTGATTTTCTTTCTGTCGCGCAAACAGACTCGGCTGGGGCAGATGGGCCGTGTGGCCATCGGGCTGGGGCTGATCATTCTGGCGCTGCAATTGATCGTCGAAGCTGCCGGGCCGATCACTCATGCCAAGGGTGTGAAGGTGATTTTCGCCTCGCTGACCGGCGACATTCTCCTCGACGCTCTGGTCGGCGCGTTGTTCGCGATGATTTCCTACTCCAGCCTGGCCGCAGTGCTACTGACAGCGACCCTGGCCGGTGCCAATGTCATCAGCCTGCCGGTGGCGCTCGGTCTGGTGATCGGTGCCAACATCGGCAGCGGTGTGCTGGCATTCATGAGCACCAGCATGCAAAACGCCGCCGGCCGTCAGGTCGCGCTGGGCAGCCTGTTGTACAAGCTGATCGGGCTGCTGCTGATCATCCCGGTGCTAGATCCGCTGGTGCACTGGATCGACAGCCTCGATTACAGCCCGCAGGAAATGGTCATCGGCTTCCATCTGCTCTACAACACTGCGCGCTGCCTGATCCTGCTGCCGACGGTCGCCCCCATGGCGCGGCTGTGCGCCTGGCTGTTGCCGGAGCGTCCGGAGGTCAACGGCACCGCAAAACCGCGTCACCTCGACCTGACCGCCCTGGTCACGCCCAGCCTGGCGCTGGCCAACGCTGCCCGGGAAACCCTGCGCATGGGTGATCTGATCGACAACCTGCTGGACGCCACACAGGATGTGTTGCGTGGCAAGCAGACCGCCGTCACCCAGGAAGTGCGCAAACTGACCGATGACGTCGAAGCACTTTACAGCGCGATCAAGCTGTACCTGGCGCAGATGCCTCGGGAGGATCTCGGCGAGCAGGACAGTCGGCGCTGGGCGGAAATCATTGAACTGGCGATCAACCTCAAGCTTGCCAGCGATCTGATCGAACGCATGTTGCGCAAGATCCAGCAGCAGAAGACCTCGCAGCGCCGGTCATTTTCCGAAGACGGGCTGGAGGAACTGGCCGGGCTGCACAGTCAGTTGATTGCCAACCTGCGGCTGGGCTTGTCGGTGTTTCTCAGTGGCGACAAGGAAAGTGCTCGGCAGTTGTTGCGTGAGAAACGTCGCTTCCGCGCCCAGGAGCGCCGTCTGGCCCATGCCCATGTCAGCCGTTTGCAACGCAAGATCGTGCAAAGTATCGAGACCAGTTCGCTGCACCTTGAGTTGATTGCCGACATGAAACGATTGAATTCGCTGTTCTGCAGCAGCGCCTATGCGGTGCTGGAAACCTCCGATACCGGCGCGCTGGCGGCGGACGATATGGCGGACATCACGCATTCGCCTTGAACGTCTGGGGTTGTGGTCAGTCAGTAACTCAGCGTTCAGTCTCAAGGATGCCTTCGCGAGCAAGCTCGCTCCCACATTTGAAACGTATTCCCTTGTGGGAGCGAGCTTGCTGGCGAAAGCGATCTGTCTGACGACACGGATCTCCAATTCAGCCGTATGGAAGCTTGTTATGCGTTGCCTGTTGTTCGCTTGCCTGTTGCTCGGTGCCCTGCCCGCCTTCGCCCTGGATCGTTTTCAGGTCGAAGGCTATGCGCTGCCCAACGGTTTGCAATTGCTGCTCAAGCCCGGCACCGAGCGTGGACATGTGGCAATCCGGCTGGTGATCGGTGTCGGTCTCGATGATTTCGCCTGCAATGAAAAGGAGCTGCCGCACCTGCTCGAACATTTGTTGTTCAGCGGCATAGACGCCACCGGCGAAGGCGGCCTCGAAGAGCGCATGCAGGCCCTGGGCGGTGACTGGAACGCCTTCACCAGCAACGCCGACACCACGTTCGTCATCGAAGCCCCGGCGAAAAACCAGCGCAAGGTGCTCGATCTGTTGCTGGATCTGCTGACCCAGACCCGTTTCGACGACAACGCGATCAACGCCGCCAAACGAGTGGTCGAGCGCGAGGATGGCGGCCATTACACCCGCCTGCGGCGCTTTCTCGATCGTCAGGACCTGGGCCACAGCGCGAGCAATCAACTGGCGGTAGAGCTGGGCTTGAAGTGCTCGCAACGGGCCGAAGTCGATGGCCTGACCCGTGAACAGCTGGATAAGGTGCGCAAAGCCTGGTACGCGCCAAACAATATGACCCTGATCGTCGTCGGCGACCTCGACAAGTTGCTGCCGGCCTATCTGGAGCGGGCCTGGGGCGCACTTGAAGCGGTCGACCCGAGTGAACACCGTCCGTTGCCGGACATCCGTGCCAGCGCCGCCCACGAACGCACGATCACACGCGGCTTCGTCGGTAACAGCGCCAAGCTGCACTGGCTGGTGCCGGAGCCGGTGCTGGACGATCAGTACGACCAGACGTTCGATCTGCTCAAGGAATATCTGGAGTGGGCGCTGTACCGCCAATTGCGCCTGAACCACGGTTTGTCCTACGGGCCCTGGGCCGAGCGCGAGGTGTTCGGCGGCGTTGGCTTCATGAGCCTCAACGCCGACCTGGATCGCGGCGATATCGCCGAAGCCGAACAGGTGCTGGAAGGCCTCAAGGCGGACCTGCGGAAAAACGGTCTCGATGCCGACACGTTCAACCGTATCAAGCAAGCAGCCATCGCCCACCAGGCCTGGGCCGTGCAGGGCAACAGCGGCATGGCCGACTATTACTGGAGCGCGCTGGGCGACTACGAAGATGGCCGCTTCGCCGATCCCGCCAGGGAACTGCAAGGGGTCACGCTGGACGCGGCGAACAAGGCCATGCGCGAGTTGCTGTTGCAGCCGGGGTATCTGCGGATCGAGAAGCCGCTGCTCAGTGACGATCAGGTGGTTTGGCTGATCGGCGGCGGATTGGGCGCCGTGTTACTGATCCTGCTCGGCTGGCGCCTGCATAGACGCCAGTCCGTGCATTCAGACTGATCGACAGCCTCGCCACAGCCCCCGGCGGGCGGTACTCTGTCGAGGTTTTTTTCTTCGACTGTCGTGAATCGCCCAAATGCCCAAATTGACCCTCCTGATCCAGCGCATCCTCGAACTGATGAAGCGCTATCCCGGGGTCATTGCGCTCGGCGGTTTCATCTCCGGAGTCGGCAGTTTCATCCTGGTCGACCGGCAACAGGGGCTGGCGAGCTGGATCACCACGATCATGCTGCTGAGTTGGATCTGGCTGATGCTGGAAAACAGCCTGACCGAGCTGTTCACCCGAGTTTTCAAACGGGAAATCCCCCAGCCGCTGCTGCGTTATGCGACGCAGATGATCCACCAGGAAAGCCTGTTTTTCGTCCTGCCGTTCTTCTTCATCACCACCACCTGGAACAGCGGCCAACTGGTGTTCACCGGTCTGCTCTGCATCGCCGCGCTGATCTCGATCGTCGACCCGCTCTACTACAAATGGCTGGCGCCGCGGCGCTGGGCGTTCCTGGCGTTGCATACCCTGACGCTGTTCGCTGCCCTGCTCACCGCGCTGCCGGTGATCATGCACCTGACCACCTCGCAGAGTTTCAAGTGGGCGCTGGGGACTGCCGTGGTGCTGTCGTTCCCGAGTCTGGCGTCGATCTTCCCGATCCGCACCGTGCGCAACGCGCTCGCGATCCTCAGCATCACCATCGGTATCGGCGGCGTCGGCTGGGTGCTGCGTTCGTGGGTGCCGCCGGCAACGCTGTGGATGACCGACGTGGCGATCAGCACCCAGGTGCAGGATCGCGTCCCCGGCGCCAGCCTGGAGCAAGTCAGTGCCGAGCAGATCCGCAACGGCGGGCTTTACGCCTATACCGCGATCAACGCACCGCGCGGGCTCGATGAGCGGATCTACCATGTGTGGCAGTTCAACGGCAAAGAGGTCGACCGGATCGCCCTCGACATCCACGGCGGGCGCAAGGAAGGCTATCGGGCGTGGACCCACAAGCAGGTTTTCCCCGGCAACCCGGTGGGTGACTGGCAGGTGCGGGTGCTGACCGAGGACGACCAGGTGATCGGCGTGCTGCGCTTCGAAGTCACGGACAGCACACCGACCAAAGAAAAGTAATCCGGTTCGTGCTATTACGTAGGTTCGCGAATTTAGCCGAACAAGCACGGAGCTTATGACCAGCAGCTCGATGACCGGTAATGCCCGTCTGGACACCTCGATCAGCCCTGCCCGCCTGCGGGTCACCGGGGACTGGACGCTTGCTCATTACGCCGAGCTCAAGCACCTGAGCGAAACGCTCCGCGGTCAGTACGACGCCAGCACCCCCATCGACCTCAACGGCCTCGGCGCCCTGGACACCGCTGGCGCCTCGCTGCTGGTGGAACTGCTCGGCTCCGAGCGTCTGGGCCAATCCGCCGAACACCCCGATTGCACGATTTCCACGGCCGACCGCGCGTTGCTGCAAACCGTCTATCGCTCGCTGACCGACTTCTGCGTGCCGGTCAAGGAACCGGAAATCAGCGTCAGCGTGCAATTGCTGACCCGCATCGGCCGGGCCGTCGACACGGTGTGGCAAGACACCCTGCAACTGCTCGGCTTCGTCGGCCTGATTCTTGAGACCATCGCCCGAAGCCTGTTTCGCCCCAAGCGCTGGCGGATCACGCCGATGATTGCGCACATCGAACAGACGGGCCTCGACGCTGCACCTATCGTGGCGTTGCTGACCTTTCTGGTGGGCGCCGTGGTGGCGTTTCTCGGCGCGACGGTGCTGGCCAGTTTCGGCGCCAGCGTGTTCACCGTGGACCTGGTGGGCTTTGCCTTCCTGCGCGAATTCGGCGTGTTGCTCACGGCGATCCTGATGGCCGGCCGTACCGCCAGTGCCTTTACCGCGCAGATCGGCTCGATGAAGGCCAACGAGGAAATCGACGCCATCCGCACCCTCGGCCTCGACCCCATGGAATTGCTGGTGGTGCCGCGGGTGCTGGCTTTGCTGGTGGCGCTGCCGATGCTGACCTTTCTGGCGATGATCTGCGGGATCATCGGCGGCGCGGTGGTCTGCGCGGTGTCGCTGGATATCTCGCCGGCGATGTTCCTGTCGCTGCTGCAAAGCGATATAGGGATTCAACATTTCCTGGTTGGCCTGGTCAAAGCCCCGATCTTTGCGTTCCTGATTGCCGCCATTGGCTGTCTGGAAGGCTTCAAGGTCAGCGGCAGCGCCGAATCGGTCGGCGCCCACACCACCTCCAGTGTGGTGCAATCGATTTTCGTGGTGATCGTGCTCGATGCGGTCGCCGCGTTGTTCTTCATGGAGATGGGTTGGTGAGTCGTCTACCCCGCATGCCCTCCGAGGCGGTGATCGAAGTCCGTGGCCTGTGTAATCGCTTCGGCCGCCAGAGCGTGCACGAGAACCTCGACCTGGACTTGTACAAAGGCGAGATCCTGGCCGTGGTCGGCGGCTCCGGCAGCGGCAAGTCGGTGTTGTTGCGCAGCATCGTCGGCCTGCGCCAGCCCAGTGAAGGCATGGTCAAAGTATTCGGCCAGAACCTGCCGAGCCTGCCGGAACATGAGCGTTCGCTGATCGAGCGGCGTTTCGGTGTGCTGTTTCAGAAAGGCGCGCTGTTTTCATCGCTGACCGTAACCGAGAACGTCGCCCTGCCCCTGATCGAACACGCCGGCCTCAGTCGCGACGACGCAGAGCATCTGGCGGCGGTGAAGCTGGCGCTGGCCGGGCTGCCGCTGTCGGCGGCGGACAAGTATCCCGCCTCGCTGTCCGGCGGCATGATCAAACGCGCGGCCCTGGCACGGGCGCTGGCGCTGGACCCGGACATCCTGTTTCTCGACGAACCCACTGCCGGCCTCGATCCGATTGGCGCGGCGCAGTTCGACCAATTGATCCTGACGCTGCGCGATGCGCTGGGCCTGAGCGTGTTTCTGGTAACCCACGACCTCGACACGCTCTACACCATCACCGACCGGGTGGCGGTGCTGGCGCAGAAGAAAGTGCTGGTGGCAGGCCCCATCGACGTGGTCTCGGAAACCGACGACGCGTGGATTCACGAATATTTCCACGGCCCTCGCGGCCGCTCGGCGCTTGACGCCGCCAAACTGCTCAACGAGGTCTGACATGGAAACCCGAGCCCATCATGTGTTGATCGGCCTGTTCACGGTGATTGTGGTGGCGGGCGCCCTGCTCTTCGGTCTGTGGCTGGCCAAGTCCAGTGTCGACACCGAGTTCAAGGATTACGAAATCGTCTTCAACGAGGCGGTCAGCGGCCTGTCCCGGGGCAGCCCGGTGCAGTACAGCGGGATCAAGGTCGGCGATGTGGTCAGCCTGCGCCTCGACCCGAAAGACCCGCGTCGGGTGCTGGCACGGATTCGTCTGGCGGGCGACACGCCGGTCAAGGAAGACACCGAGGCCAAACTCGCTCTGGCCGGGATCACCGGCACTTCGATCATCCAGCTCAGCGGGGGTACGCCGCAAAGCCCGAAACTCAAGGGCCATGACGGCAATCTGCCGACCATCGTCGCCTCGCCCTCGCCCATCTCGAGGCTGCTCAGTGACAGCAACGATTTGATGAGCGGGGTCACGACGTTGCTCAGTAATGCCAATCAGATGTTCTCCGCCGACAACATCGAGCGCGTCAGCAAAACCCTCGAACACCTGGAACAGACCACCGGTTCGATCAACGATCAGCGCGGTGACCTGCGTCAGGCCATGCAGCAACTGGCGACGGTCGGCAAACAGGCGGGCAACATGCTCGAACAGACGTCTGCGCTGATGCGCAACGCCAACGGCCTGCTCAACGATCAGGGCAAACAGGCGCTGGGCAGTGCCGAACAGGCGATGAAATCCCTGGAGCAAAGCAGCGTCACCATCAACGGCCTGCTCAGCAAGAATCAGAATTCCCTCGACAGCGGCATGCAGGGTCTCAACGGTCTGGCCCCGGCGATCCGCGAACTGCGTGAAACCCTGAATTCGCTGCGCGCCATTTCCCAACGCCTGGAGGCCAACCCCAGTGGTTACCTGCTGGGCAGTGACAAGAACAAGGAGTTCACGCCATGAAGCTGACTCACCTCGCCCTCCTCGCCGGCTTCACGCTGATCAGCGCGTGTTCGATCCTGCCCAAGTCCGAACCGTCGGATGTCTATCGCCTGCCGGCGGCACAGGCGCCCGCCTCGGCCAGTTCGGCGGCGACACAGCACTGGTCGCTGCGCCTGAACAAACTGCAGGCCAGCGAAGCGCTGAACCGGCCGGGCATCGCGGTGATTCCTCAGGGTGATGTGATCAGCACTTATAAGGCCTCGCGCTGGAGCGATCCGGCACCGGTACTGGTGCGTAACCGGTTGCTCGATGGCTTCCAGCGCGATGGCCGGGTATCGCTGTTGAGCACCGATGACAGCAACTTCCAGGCGGACCTGGAACTGGGCGGTAGCCTGCAGGCGTTTCAGACCGAGTATCAGGGCCCGCAGGCCAGCGTGGTGGTGCGGGTGGATGCATTGCTGGTGCGCGGTTATGACCAGCGGATTCTCGCCAGTCGCCGCTTCGAAGAGCGTCAGCCGCTCAATGATGTGAAAGTCCCGGCGGTGGTTGCCGGGTTTGGTCAGGCCAGTGATCGGCTCACCGCGAAGGTGGTGGCGTGGGCGGTGGAGCAAGGGCAGAAAGTTGCCCCACCTGCCCGGCCTTGAGCCTTAACCGAAGAACCAGTAGCAGACGCCAATAGCGCCGAGCACGCCCGCGAGTTCGGCCAGCAGCGCGCAACCCACGGCATGCCGGGCGCGCTGGATGCCCACGGCGCCGAAGTACACCGCCAGTACGTAGAACGTGGTTTCGGTGCTGCCCTGGATCGTCGCCGCGACCAGCGCCGGGAAGCTGTCCACGCCCGAGGTCTTCATGGTTTCGATCAGCATCGCCCGGGCGGCGCTGCCCGAGAACGGTTTGACCATCGCGGTCGGCAGCGCATCGACAAAGCGCGTGTCCCAGCCGGCCCACTGCACCAGATGACGGATGCCGTCGAGCCCGAAATCCAAAGCGCCTGATGCGCGCAACACGCCGATGGCGCAAAGCATCGCCACCAGATACGGCAGCAGATTCTTGGCGACGTCGAAACCTTCCTTCGCACCTTCGACGAACGCCTCGTAGACCTTCACCTTGCGCAAGGCGCCGATCACCAGGAACAACATGATCAGACCGAACAGCGTCAGGTTGCCGAGGATCGACGACAGCCCCGCCAGCGCGGTGGCCGACATTGTCGCGAGCAACGCCATGAAGCCGCCGAGAATCAGCGCGCCGGGAATCAGGTAGGCCAGCACCACCGGGTCCCAGACCCGCAGGCGCTGCATGAGCGCCACCGACAGGAAGCCGACGATGGTCGAGCAACTGGTGGCCAAAAGGATTGGCAGGAACACCAGCGTCGGGTCCGGCGCGCCTTGCTGGGCGCGGTACATGAAGATCGTTACCGGCAACAGGGTCAGGGATGACGCGTTGAGCACCAGAAACAGGATCTGCGCGTTACTGGCGATGGTGGAACTGGGGTTGAGCTCCTGCAGCGCTTTCATGGCCTTGAGGCCGATCGGCGTGGCGGCGTTGTCCAGGCCCAGGCCGTTGGCGGCAAAGTTGAGGGTGATCAGGCCGATGGCCGGGTGCCCCGCCGGCACTTCCGGCATCAGCCGCAGGAACAGCGGGCCTAGCGCTTTGGCCAGCCATTCGACGATCCCGGCCTTCTCGGCGATGCGCAGGAAGCCCAGCCACAGGGTCAGCGTGCCGAACAGCAGCACCATGACCTCGACCGACAGCTTGGCCATGGCAAAAATGCTTTCCACCATCGCCGCGAAAATCCCGGCGTTGCCACCGATCAGCCATTGCCCCAGCGCCGAAACGGCTGCCACGATGAAGAAGCCAAGCCACAGGCCATTAAGCATCAGTCAAATCCCCCGGAAGATGCGGCGAATGATAGCGGGGTCGCCAGAAACGACAAACCCCGGATTTCTCCGGGGTTTGTCAGGGTTGCACAGGGGCGACGATCAGTTCTTGGAAATCTCGCCGGCCGGCAGTTTTTCCTTGCTGCGCCAGTGCGGCAGCGAGTTCCAGTAGCGCTGGCCCTTGGCGTCGTCGTACATGCCTTCCCAACGGGCGATGACCAGTACGGCGAGGGCGTTGCCGATCACGTTCAGGGCGGTACGCGCCATGTCCATCACACGGTCGACACCGGCGATGAAGGCCAGGCCTTCCAGCGGAATGCCCACGCTGCCCAGGGTGGCCAGCAGTACCACGAAGGACACACCCGGTACGCCGGCGATGCCTTTGGAGGTGACCATCAGGGTCAGAACCAGCAGCAGTTGCTGGCTGATCGACAGGTCGATGCCGTAAAGCTGGGCAATGAAGATCGCCGCGATGGACTGGTACAGGGTCGAACCGTCGAGGTTGAACGAGTAACCGGTCGGCACCACGAAGCTGCAGATGGCTTTCGGTGCCCCGTAGGCTTCCATCTTCTCGATGACGCGTGGCAGCACGGTTTCCGAAGAAGCGGTGGAGTAAGCCAGGACCAGCTCATCCTTGAAGATGCGCATCAGCTTGATCACCGAGAAGCCGAACATCTTGGCGATCAGACCCAGAATCACGAAGGCGAAGAAGGCGATGGCGACGTAAACCAGGATCACCAGCTTGGCCAGTGGCAGCAGCGAGGCGAAACCGAAGTTGGCCACGGTCACCGCGATCAGGGCGAACACGCCGATCGGGGCGTAGTTCATGATCATGTGGGTGACTTTGAACATGCTTTCCGAGACGCCCTGGAACATCTTCACCAGCGGCTCGCGCAGGTCCGACTGCAGGCTCGACAGACCGAGACCGAACAGCACGGAGAAGAAGATGATCGGCAGCATCTCGCCGCGGGCCATGGCCGCGAAGATGTTCGACGGGATCAGGTTGAGGATGGTCTCGATGAACGCGTGTTCATGCTGTACTTCGGCGGCGGTCGCCTGGTACTTGGAGATGTCCACGGTGCCCAGAGTGCTCATGTCGATGCCGGCACCCGGATGGAACAGGTTGGCCAGCAGCAGGCCGACGACAATGGCGATGGTGGTGACGATTTCGAAGTAGATGATGGTCTTGAGGCCGATACGCCCGAGCTTCTTGGCGTCGCCCACGCCGGCGATGCCGACGATCAGGGAAGAGATGACGATCGGGATCACGATCATCTTGATCAGACGGATAAAGATATCGCCTGCCGGTTGCAGGACGTTGCTGATCCACCAGGCCTTCTCGGCACTGAAATGGTTGAGCAACGCACCGATTGCAATCCCCAATACCAGACCGATGAGGATCTGCCAGGCGAGGCTAAGCTTTGCCTTCTTCATATTCTTTACCCTTACTTGCGTTTGACTCAAGGCACATGCAGGAACTGGAACGCTCTTGGCGGAAAAGTCTGTGCATCTGCCTCCGTATAAGGTGCCCCGAAGCGCGTGTTTACGGCTCTCCGGCAGGCGAAAAAAGGCGCAACTATTCCCATGCGGGGTTGCGCCGTCTAATGCCGTAAACGCCTACCCTATACCGAATCGGCATGAGCTTTTTTAAATGAAACTGGCGTCCCAACCGGTTCGAATACGACATTTCGGCAGGCATAAGTGCCGTGAACCGGCCATTACAGCGTAGGTTGGTTATTTTTTGAACGAGTGATTTCGTCGAAAAATTTAGGAAAAAGCCTACGTACGGAAACTAAATGTCCGACTTACTCGATCGACTCTTTCTAGATATACGGTCGCCAGGAAACACCGCGAAATGCTTTCGCACGCAGTGTGAGCGATAAAACGACGAGCTGAACGCTCTGGATCAACGTTTTGTCACGTTGAAAGCTCAGCGCAAGTCCGTCGAACCGTTCCGGTTGGCGAACTTGCGTCGCAGCTTTTACCCTGACCCGGCCCTCATCGCAGGCACTCCCTGTACCCGTAGGTCACTCCGACCCTGCAACAGTCAGAACGTCCCGGCCCCCTGGTCATGCACCGGCCTTCCTCGGGCGGGTGCAATGGAGGACAGCCTTTCAGCTGCCCTCATGTTCAATACCAGTTCGGATCTTTCTTGAGCGTTTCCATCAACAGATCCTGCATGCCCTGATCGGGTTTGCCGAGGAAGCGGTAGGTGGCATGTCGCGTTGGCGACTTGTCGGCCGGCAGTCCTTCAGGCACATCGACGAGCATGGCGTAAGCGTGTTTCTTGTCGAAGCTGAACGCGACGATCAAGCGGTGGTTGAGGCACTTGTCCTGCGATTCGCAGAGCGGCCCGACCAGGTACTTGTCGCCATCTTCAGTGACGGCATTCATCTGTTGGTCTGGCGTACCGGAGAGGTTCATCACCCATTCCGGCAGGCGTTCTTCCTTCTTCACCACGCCTTCCCAGGTCTCCCTGTATTGCGGGTCTGAACTCAACAGTTCGTTGACCCGCGTCTGGCCATCATTGGCCGCCATCGCCATGGCACTGCCGCCCAGAAGCAGGGCGGCTGCCAGTGTCTTTAGAGCACTCATGGTCAACCTCGGCCGCGACGGCCGAAGAAGAAGGAGGCGATGAACATCACCAGGAATACGACAAAGAGAATCTTGGCGATACCCGTGGCGGTGCCCGCGATACCACCGAAGCCCAGTACCGCAGCGATGATGGCAATGATCAGGAATGTGATTGCCCAGCTCAACATGGTGATTCTCCTTGTTTCTATTTAGGGATGTTGCCGGTCTCGGCGCAGCGGCGCCCAGATTCGTGGATCAGAAAACCCAGCGTTCTTCACGCGGCATGTCGCCCAGCGGCTGAGGCTGGTCGACATCCATCATGCGCATTGCGCCGCTTTCGGCGTGGCTGCTGCTGACGGCGCTGAAGTGTGTCTGCGTCGCGTGTTGCATCGAAATCAGGGGTTCAGGGTGCTGACTCTGTTCCCAGCGCAGGTACTGCTGGCAGGCGAGCAGGGTGATCAACAGCGCGAGTGCGCCAAACAGGCCCTGCTGAAGATGCAGGGGCGAGATACGCAGTTGGGCGGCACGTTGGCGAGTCATCCTGGGTTCCTCACTCTTATTGGGTTAGGGCAGTGCTTATCTGCCCGGGCTGAGAGAGGTATTGCAGCCGGCATGCCAGCTTTTTTGTTTAAAAAAATTCAATAAAATCAGATAGTTATTAGTGGTATGAAAATTTATGACGACGCATCCTGCACGATGGGTCATCCACGGTCGTGCGAAATGCACGAATGTTTCGTAGGAGAAATCATTCTTTTTGAATTGAGAGCAGGGTGTGGATGTCAGAAACATAAGCAGGCAAATGCCTGAAAAGCGTCGATTTGGAAAAAAATCAACAAAATCAGCTAATTAGCCGTTAGAGCAGGAGAGAGCTACCCTGCTATGACTGGAATCGATCAGAATCAACCATGCAACTTGCCCGATTTTTCCGGGACTAACCCAAGACATTCACTTATGGAGCGTAGGAAAAATGGAATCAGCCACTGAGCATCAAGGCCGCATTCTGCTGGTGGATGATGAATCCGCCATCCTGCGAACCTTCCGTTATTGCCTCGAAGACGAAGGCTATACGGTTGCCACCGCCAACAGCGCGGCCCAGGCCGATGCGCTGTTGCAGCGTCAGGTGTTCGATCTGTGCTTCCTTGATCTGCGCCTCGGCGAAGACAACGGTCTCGACGTGCTGGCGCAGATGCGCATTCAGGCGCCATGGATGCGGGTGGTGATCGTCACCGCCCATTCGGCTGTCGATACAGCGGTCGATGCCATTCAGGCCGGTGCCGCCGACTACCTGGTCAAACCCTGCAGCCCTGACCAGTTGCGCCTGGCCACCGCCAAGCAGCTTGAAGTACGCCAGTTGTCTGCGCGTCTGGAAGCCCTCGAAGGCGAGATTCGCAAACCCAAGGACGGACTCGATTCCCACAGCCCGGCGATGAAAGTCGTTCTGGAAACGGCGCGGCAAGTGGCGAGTACCGACGCCAATATCCTGATCCTCGGCGAGTCCGGCACCGGTAAAGGTGAATTGGCCCGGGCCATTCACGGCTGGAGCAAGCGCGAGAAGAAATCCTGCGTCACCATCAATTGCCCGTCGCTGACTGCTGAACTGATGGAAAGCGAGTTGTTCGGTCACAGTCGCGGTGCGTTCACCGGGGCCAGCGAAAGCACCCTGGGCCGGGTCAACCAGGCAGATGGCGGTACGCTTTTTCTCGACGAGATCGGCGATTTTCCTCTGACGTTGCAACCCAAGTTGCTGCGTTTCATCCAGGACAAGGAATACGAGCGGGTAGGGGATCCGGTCACCCGCCGCGCCGATGTACGCATTCTCGCGGCGACCAACCTCAACCTTGAAGACATGGTGCGCGACGGTCGTTTCCGAGAAGACCTGCTGTATCGCCTGAACGTCATCACCCTGCATTTGCCTCCATTGCGCGAGCGGGCCGAAGACATCCTGACCCTGGCCGACCGCTTCCTGGCCCGCTTCGTGAAGGAATATGCCCGTCCCGCCCGCGGCTTCAGCGACGAGGCCCGGGAAGCGCTGTTGGGTTACCGCTGGCCAGGCAACATCCGTGAGCTGCGCAACGTGGTCGAGCGGGCGAGCATCATTTGTCCGCAGGAGCGTGTAGAGATCAGCCACCTCGGCATGGCTGAACAGCCGGCCAACAATGCCCCGCGGGTTGGCGCGGCCCTGAGTCTCGATGAGCTCGAGAAGGCTCACATCGGCGCGGTGCTGGCGACCGCCGGCACCCTCGACCAGGCTGCCAAGACTCTCGGGATCGATGCCTCGACCCTGTATCGCAAGCGCAAGCAGTACAACCTGTGAGCGTGCGCCGATGAAACTGGCGATGAAGTTGCGGACCCGCTTGTTCCTGAGCATTTCCGCGCTGATCACCGTGGCCTTGCTCGGGCTGATGCTCGGGCTGGTCAGCGTGATGCAAATGGCCGGTACTCAGGAGGCATTGATCCGCAACAATTTCGTCACCCTCGATCTGGGGCTCAAGCTGCGTCAGACCTTGGGCGATCAACTGATCATGATGCTGGCCGAGAAGCCCGATCCGGTGGCCTTCGAAGCGTCCAAGCAGCATTACTTCGAACTGCTCGACGAAGGCATCGCCCAGGAACAGAAAGACGATGGACGCCAGTACGGGTTCAGTCAGGCCAAGGCGGATTATCTGAATTTCCTCCAGGCGTTCGATGTTTCCCGCGACCCTGCTGCAGCCCTGAGTGGCAGTGGCGATCTGCGCGAGCGCTTCAACACCCTGCGCAACGGGTTGATCGCCGAGCACAAGCACGCGCTGGATAACATCAACTCCGTACAACACGCCGCCCGCGACCGGGCCTTGCTGATTGCCGGCCTGCTCGGGCTGGTGGGGCTGGCGGTGTTGATCATCGGTTTCATCACCGCCCAGGGGATTGCCCGCCGGTTTGGGGCTCCGATCGAAGCCCTGGCGAAAGCGGCAGACAACATCGGCCAAGGCAATTTCGAAGTAACCCTGCCGGTGTCCTCGGCCATGGAAATCAATCTGCTGACCCGGCGCTTCGGGTTGATGGCCGAAGCCCTTCGCGAGCATCAGGCGACCAATGTCGACGAACTGCTGGCCGGCCAGCAGCGCTTGCAGGCGGTGCTCGACAGCATCGACGACGGTCTGCTGATGATCGACCGTCAGGGGCACCTTGAGCACTTGAACCCGGTGGCACAGCGACAACTGGGCTGGGACAGTGACCGTTTCGGCCAGGGACTGGGCAGCGCCTTGCAGCGTCCGGAACTGGATGCACAACTGCAACTGGTATTGCGCGGCGGCACCCTTGAGCGCGCACCGGAAGACTTGAGCGTCGAGGTCGATGGCGAATCCCGGCTGCTGACTTACAGCCTTACCCCGGTCAGCCATACCCAGGGCCATATTCTCGGCGCGGTGATGGTGCTGCACGATGTCACCGAACAGCGCGCGTTCGAGCGGGTGCGCAGCGAATTCGTGCTGCGTGCTTCCCACGAACTGCGTACGCCGGTGACCGGCATGCACATGGCGTTCGGGCTGTTTCGTGAGCGGGCAAAGTTCCCGGCGGAGTCCCGTGAGTCCGATCTGCTCGATACCGTCAACGAAGAGATGCAGCGCTTGATGCAGTTGATCAATGATCTGCTGAATTTTTCGCGCTACCAGAGCGGCCTGCAGAAACTCACGCTGGCGCCGTGTTCCATCGAGGATTTGCTGGCCCAGGCGCAATTGCGTTTTGCCGATGCGGCGGCGCAGAAGGGGGTGGCGTTGAATGTCGAGGTGCAGAGCCCTTTGCCACGTTTGCAGGCCGATCAGGCCCAGTTGGATCGAGTCCTGGACAACCTGATCGACAACGCCTTGCGCCACACCGCCCGCGACGGGCAGATCCGCTTGCAGGCGCGCCGCCACGGCGAGCGGGTGATCATCAGTGTCGAGGACAATGGTGAAGGTATTGCCTACGGCCAGCAGGGCCGGATTTTCGAACCTTTCGTACAGGTCGGGCGCAAGAAGGGTGGCGCCGGGCTCGGACTGGCATTGTGCAAGGAAATTGTCCAGCTGCATGGCGGGCGGATGGGCGTCTATTCGCGGCCGGGGCAGGGCACGCAGTTCTACATGGCGCTGGCAGTCTAGGCTTCGTCGTCCATCCGGCGGCCGGCGAGCCGTCGTCCTCGGGTGATCAGCTCAATGAATTGCACGGCGCTCAAGGCATGGGCGAACAGCCAGCCCTGACCGAACTTCACGCCTTCGCTGCTGAGCAGCGCCGCCTGGGATTCATATTCGATACCCTCGGCGATCACTTTCAGATCCAGTGCCTGAGCCATGTGAATGATGTGCGGCGCGACACCGCTGCTGGCCGCGTCATGGCCTAGGGCGTCGATGAAGGCCTTGTCGATTTTCAGGCAGTCCACCGGCAGGGTCTGCAGGTAGGCGAGGCTGCAATAGCCGGTGCCGAAATCGTCGATCAGCACTTGGTGGCCCACATCGCGCAACGCTTGCAGGTTTTCCCGGGCCACCACTACATCGATCAGGCCGCGCTCGGTCACTTCAAATGCGATTTGCCGCGCCGCCACCCGATGCAGGCTCAGCAGCCGCGCCATGACCTGGCCGATGCGCGGCACCATCACATCGCATGCCGCCAGATTCACTGAGATATACAACTGCGGATTGGCCCGCAGCAGTTGGCCCAGTTGCTCCAACAGGCGCTGGAGGACGAAGTCTGTCATCTGGCGAATCTGCCCGGTGTTTTCCGCCATCGGGATGAACAGATCGGGACTGGTCAGCGTGCCATCCGGCCGGCGCCAGCGCAGCAGGGCTTCGGCGCCGACGCAGTTGCGGCTGTCGAGATCGAAGATCGGTTGATACAAAACCTGCAGTTCGCCCCGGCGAATGGCTCCGTGCAGTTCGGCGTCCAGTGACTGGCGCTGGCGCACGACCCAGAACACCACCACCCCCACCAATGCACCCAGCACCACACAGAACGGCACCATCCACCACCACAATTGCGGGATATGCATGCCGGTACGCGGTGTGATCAATACCAATTGATATTCCGGATTGTCGGTCGGCATGCGATAGATGAGACGGGTCTGAGTGACCTGCAGCGCGTCGGTGGATTGCGGCGGCCACGGTTCAGTCGGCGGCCAGGCCTGTGGCACGCCGAGCACCGGAATCGCCCGGGTCCCGTGATCCAGCACCACCAGCAGGCTGCTGTCGGGGGACAGGTCGACCATGTCGGTCAAATGCCCGCGAGAGGTGGCCACACGAAAGTTGCCGCGTCCGAGCATCAGCGCCGCGCGGTTTTCGTCGGGTTCGGTGGTGGTGTTCAGCCAATAGCTGTAGGTCGGGCCCTTGATGTCCGGCGGACGGACGACTGACAGGCCTTCCTGGCGCGGACGGTTCGAGCAGATGCGCGAAGCATCCATGTAGGCCGCTTCATAGACAAAGCGATAGTTGAAGGTCACCTGCTGCAATGTAGCGATCATCTCGTCGTCGCAGCTGCGCAGGGGCTGGGCCTCGAGGTCGTCGAGGCTTTCACGCAACTGGCCGAACAACTGCTCCAGGCGGGCCAGGAAGCGCTCACCCTGGGCGTTCATTTCCTGGCTTTCGCTCTGTTCGACCTGGTGCATAGCCACGAACAACCCGCCAGTGATCAGCAGGCCTGCGCTGAGGACAGCCGCCAGCATCGCCAGAAACCACGGACGATAAAACCAGCTGCGCAGTGTCTCTCGGGTGGCAACCATCATGGATATCCGAAGAGTTACCAATGAGTTATAGCTGCTGATTGCCTTTTCGCCCTGACCGTCGGGCGGGCGTCATTATTTTGTCTGATTCAACACCAGCAGCAACGCTGCGGTTTGCGCGTCCGGCATACCGTCGAAGCGGGAAGGGCGGAAGTGCATCTGAAAGGCTGCGAGAACATGACGGGTTGCCACATCCAGTTCGCCGTTCTGCGGCGTCGCGTAGCCCAGGCGTGCCAGTTGTGTCTGGAACCAGCTGATGCTCGGCAACTCGACGTCGAAACGAACTTGCTGACGGGCTACCGCCTGCTCATCGGGCCACAAGCCAAGGCCTTCGGCAGCCAGGCGCTTCCACGGGAACAATGGGCCCGGATCAAGCTTGCGCAGCGGTGCGATATCGCTGTGACCGATGATGTGATCCGGGCTGATCCCGTTGCGTTTGCTGATGTCCCGGAGCAGCACGATCAGCGACTGTACCTGGGCCTCACTGTATGGATACCACACGCGTCCGGTCGGCGTGTCCTTGAAGCCTGGGTTGACGATTTCGATGCCGATGGAGCTTGAGTTCAGCCAGGTACGGCCTTGCCATTCGCTTTCGCCGGCATGCCAGGCACGGAGGTTTTCGTCCATCAGCTTGTAGATCGTGCCGTTCCTGTCATCGCCGATCAGGTAGTGGCTGCTGACTTCACCGTGGGTCAGTAGTTGCAGTGAACGCTCAAGGGAGGCGGAGGTGTAATGCACGATCACGAATTGCGCGCGGCTGTCGTGATTGGCAGAAGGATGGCTGGTGTCGTAGCGCGGTCCGCTGGCACAACCGGACAGAATGAGCAGCGATGCGATGAGGGCAAGGAATTTCATGGCAGTACACGTCAGTCAGTAATGCAACAGTGTAACGTACTGACTTGCATGCGAACGGCAAAAGGGCTGATTTAAATGAAATGGAACAATTGTCTTCAGCCCAGCTCCACCCGGTTACGTCCTGCATTCTTTGCCCGGTACAGTGCCTGATCGGCTCTTTTGAGTACAAGATCGCTGTGTTCTCCTGGCCTGAACGCTGCCAGTCCCATTGAAATGGTGATCGTCACCCGCTCGCCCTTGAAGTGAAACGGGCAGGCCTCGATGGCGGCGCGCAGGGTTTCCAGCAGTTTGGCACCGACGGCCGGCGGGGTGGCCGGCAGGAGCAGGACGAACTCCTCGCCACCGAACCGGGCAATGAAATCGCTGTCACGCAGGCGCTTGCGCAGCACTGTGGCGATGATCTTCAACACCTTGTCGCCGGCCAGGTGCCCGTAGCTGTCGTTGAT
Organism: Pseudomonas sp. 58(2021); assembly: GCF_017491585.1. Lineage (NCBI taxonomy): Bacteria > Pseudomonadati > Pseudomonadota > Gammaproteobacteria > Pseudomonadales > Pseudomonadaceae > Pseudomonas > Pseudomonas sp. 58(2021). The sequence continues at coordinate 64,505 of NZ_JAFGYZ010000025.1, read as the reverse complement.
CCGTTTGAAGTGATCAAGGTCGAGCATGGCCAGGCTCAGGGTATTGCCATGCTGCTGCCATTGGGCGATTTCGTGGTCGAGCCGTTCGCCCCAGGCGGCGCGGTTGGGCAGCCCGGTAAGCGGATCGATCAGGGCTTTCTGGCGTTGCTCTTCAAGGTGTTCGCGGTAGCCGAGGGCTTCCTGCTCCATATGCGCCACGCGTTCGGCGAGGCTTTTCAAGCGGCCAGCCACTTCCTGTTCACGGGCGTCGCGCTGTTTCTGATGCTGGTCCATCGTGCCGAGCAGGCCTTCGAGGTGGTTTTCCAATACCTGCTTGAGGTCGTCCAGGTCCGCCGCTTCCTGCACGCTGTTCTGCAGACCGTCGACCTGTTCACGGATCTGGGTGTCCATCGCTCGCGCCGCAGAGCTGTTGTCGGCGTGACCTTCGCTGGCGGCCTGCAGGTTGCTCTGGAACGCTTCGAGGCGTTCGTTGAGCTGCTGCAGATACGCCTCGAATTCGTGCTGGCCGCTATCGGTGATGGCCAGCATCAACGTCGCCAGATCGTCGAGGATCGGCAGCAATTCGTACCAGTTCAAGCCATTTTTCAGCCGGTCACGCATGGCTTCGGCTTGCGGGCGGTGACGCTCCGGCAGGGTCAGGTCATCCAGCAGCCCGATCAGCGTGTCTTCGATGTGCTTGGCCACCGAGCTGTAGGAGGGTTCGGGTGAGTCTGGCAGGGCGTAGAGAATGTCATGCTCGGACTGCTCCGGATCGATGGCCGCGAGGGCCTGCGCGATGGGCTCGGGCAGGGGCAGGCTGTCGAGGAAAACCGGGGGCGGGTTGTCGCCGGGGTGGATCAGTTCGTCAGGATTGATGGCCGTTGGTGCCGACGGAGTGAAGACCGGAGGCGGCGCGAAGGTTGGCGGCTCTGATTCCGGCCCGGCTGGTTCCGGTTCGCCGGGAGTGGTAACGACTTCTGGAGGGATCCGGACCGGCTCGAAGGCCACCACTTCCGGCTCTGCAACATGCTCTGGTGTTGATAGTGGTGCGGGTGCTGAAGCCTGCGTTGGTGCGACAAGAGGTATGGCGACCGGTGCTTCGCTGACAGTGGCGATGGCTGCCGGTTCGGCGATTGCGACAGGCGCTTCTGGCATTGGCGCGCTTTCAGGCGCAGCGGGTGGTTGCGCTGGCTGAGCGGCTGGAGACTTCACGACAGGCTGAGCCGCAGGTGCGGGCGCTTCCTCGCTGTCGCGGCTGCCGAACAGGCGCTGCAACAATCCCGGACGTCCCGGTTCCGCCGGCGTCTCCAGTTGGCTCAATGCCTTGCCCTGCAAACCGCTGAGCTCGCTGAGCAGCAGCGGCATTTCCCGCGCCTGGCTGACCCGGCCATCAAGCTGCTTGGCGAATTTCTTCAGTGGCTGAGCGACATCCCGGGGCAGGGGAAGCGATTGCAGCTGAGCCACCAGCGAGTTCAGGGCGGTGCTGACCTGCTCGATCCGGGTTTCACGGCGTTGCTCGGAGTCGAGCACGGCTTTTTCAAGACGCGGCAACAGGGCGGCGAGTCTGGCATCCATGTCGTCGGTGCGCACCACGTCGCGCATTTCCTTCATGCATTGGTCGACCACGCGGTCGGTGCCTTCCGCCGCGAGAGTGCTACGCACCAGGCCGCGGCGCAGCAGGTCGAGCCGGGCGTCCCATCGACGTTCGAGCTTTTCCTGTTGTTCGATGCTTTTGAGGTATTTCTCTTTCCAGCGCTGGGCTTCGTCGCTCATTCAGGCGTTCCGCGAGGGGCAGGACTCAACGCGGGCAATGCATCGGCCGTGAGCGAACCCGGCAGACGAATCTCTACCGCGACGGGCAGGTGATCGGAAATCGGTTGGGCCAGCACTTCGACCTTTTCCAGGGTCAGGGTCGGGCTGAGCAGAATATGGTCCAGGCAACGCTGCGGGCGCCAGCTGGGGAATGTCGCTTCGAGTTGCGGAGCCAGCAGGCCGAGGTCGCGCAAGGGCGAGTGCTGCAGCAGGTCGCTGGCATGGGTGTTCATGTCACCCATCAGCACCTGATGCTTGTAGCCGCCGATCAGCTCGCGGATATAGGCCAGTTGCAGGGTGCGTACCCGGGCGCCGAGCGCCAGGTGCATCATCACCACCACCAGTGCCTCGGGACCTTCGCCGAAGCGCACCAGAATCGCCCCGCGACCTTTCGGTCCCGGCAGCGGATGGTCTTCGATCGCCCACGGACGCAGACGGCTGAGCACACCGTTGCTGTGCTGAGCCAGTCGGCCGAGGTTGCGATTGAGTTGTTGGTACCAGTAGGGGAAGGCGCCGAGCTGAGCCAGATGTTCGACCTGATTGACGTAGCCTGAACGCAGGCTGCCGCCATCGGCTTCCTGCAGGGCGACCAGATCGAAGTCGCCGAGCAGATTGCCGATCTTCTGCAGATTGCCGGAACGGCCGGGGTGCGGCAGCAGATGCTGCCAGCTGCGAGTCAGGTAGTGCCGATAACGCTCGGTACTGATGCCGACCTGGATATTGAAGCTGAGCAAGCGCAAACGGCTGTCTGCGGGCAGGCCCGTGGATTCCAGGTGATGCTCGTTGACCTGCGGATCATGCAGGCCGACGAGACGTTCGGTTCCCCAGCGGCGCATGGCGACAGCCGCGCTTAGTTGGCGGCTGCCTTGTTGGCCGCTCGCTCTTTGGCAACCAGCTGGTCAGCCAGTTTCAGTGCTTCTTCGGCGCCGCCGGCAGAGCCGATGTCGAAGCGGTACTTGCCGTTGACGATCATGGTTGGAACGCCGGAGATTTCATATTTCTTGGCCAGTTCACGAGCCTTGACGATCTGGCCCTTGATGGCGAAGGAGTCGAAAGTGGCCAGGAACTTGTCCTTGTCCACGCCCTGGGTGGCGAGGAAGTCGGCCATGTCGTTCTTGTCCGTCAGCTTCTTGTGTTCTTTCTGGATCGCGTTGAACACGGCAGCGTGAACGCTGTGCTCGACACCCATGGCTTCCAGGGTCAGGAACATCTGACCGTGAGCGTCCCACGGGCCGCCGAACATGGCAGGGATGCGTACGAAGTTGACGTCGGAAGGCAGTTTTTCAACCCACGGATTGATCACCGGCTCGAACGCGTAGCAGTGCGGGCAGCCGTACCAGAACAGCTCCACCACTTCGATCTTGCCAGGCACGGCAACCGGTACCGGGTTGCTCAGTTCGACGTAAGGGGCAGCAGGGGCTTCGGCGGCCTGGGCGGTCACGCCGAACAGGCTGGCAGCGACGAGGGCGGCGCTGATGATCAGATTACGCATGCTTTACTCCTGGACAATTTTGGTCGCCTCGCGCGACCTGTTTTCAGACAGATCCTGGCGGGCATGAGTTCTGTAGTGTAACGGCAGCGGCCACAAAAAAGGGCGGCCAAAGCCACCCTTTTTATACTTCATGCAACGGATTAATCGAGCGTTAACGTGGCAGGCGTGGGCCATCGCACGCAACCCTCGAATCGCGCGTCTTAGTGCAGGCCTTGAATGTAGCTGGAGACCGCCGCGATGTCCTCGTCGCTCAGCTTGCGAGCTATGGTGCGCATAGTCATGGCATCGCCGTCGTTGCTGCGACCGGCCTCTTCCTTGCGGAAATCGGTCAGCTGCTTGGCGATGTATTGAGCGTGCTGGCCACCCAGGTGCGGGAAGCCGGCGGCGGCATTGCCCGCGCCGTTCGGCGAGTGGCAACCGGTGCAGGCGGGCAGGCCTTTTTCCAGGTTTCCGCCACGGAACAGCGCTTCACCGCGAGCGACGATCTTCGGATCGGCGGCGCCGACGCTGCCTTTCTGGCTGGCGAAATAGGCGGCGATGTCAGAGAGGTCCTGATCGCTAAGATTGGTCAGCAGCCCGGTCATTTCCAGAACGGTGCGCTTGCCCGACTTGATGTCGTGCAGCTGCTTGGTCAGGTAGCGTTCACCCTGTCCGGCCAGTTTTGGAAAGTTTGGCGCCATGCTGTTGCCATCCGGGCCATGGCAAGCCCCGCATACGGCCGCTTTCGCCTGGCCTGCGGCGGCATCGCCTGCAGCATGGGCGAAGCCTGAGATTCCCACGGTCAACAGCAGACTCACGATCAGTTTGTTCATCAGCTAATCCAACTACGGCTAAGGGTTAAGAGTTATGGACCGGGTTTACTTCCGCTCATCCAAAGGATGATGGCCTGGTAATCCTCGGCACTGCAGTCCATGCACAAACCACGCGGCGGCATCGCCTTGAAACCCTGGGTCACGTGTTGCACCAGCGTCTCCATACCTTTCGCCAACCTCGGCGTCCAAGCTTCCTGATCGCCTCTTCTGGGCGCCATGGGTAGTTGGCCGGAATGACAGGCACCACAAACACGGTTGTACACGGCTTCCGGATCCTGTGTAGCCTGTGCGCTGTAAAGCGGCATCAGAACTCCGGCAGCCAGCAGCCATTTCGTCATAAAACGACCTTTTCAGGGTTGAGAGCGATCTGCGTTCTGTTGCGCAATCCAAGTCTGTCGCTCTCGTGAACTTCATCCTTCGCTGGGACAAAGCACACACAAAATCTGCGGCATTATATACTGGCGTCACTGAAACGGAAGCGACACCGCGTTCCGCGCCCAATCCCGGCGCCGCCCACATCGGAAATCCCATGCAACTCAAGAATCCCATCCTCGGCCTGTGCCAACAGTCCACGTTCATGCTCAGTGCCGCCAAAGTCGATCAGTGCCCCGACGACGAAGGCTTCGAAGTGGCGTTCGCCGGTCGTTCCAACGCCGGTAAATCCAGCGCGCTGAACACTTTGACTCACGCCAGCCTGGCGCGCACCTCGAAAACCCCGGGTCGCACACAGCTATTGAACTTCTTCAAGCTAGACGATGAACGGCGTCTGGTCGACCTGCCGGGCTATGGTTATGCAAAAGTACCGATCCCGCTCAAGCAACACTGGCAGCGTCACCTCGAGGCTTACCTCGGTGGCCGCGAGAGTTTGAAGGGGCTGATTCTGATGATGGACATCCGTCATCCAATGACCGACTTCGACCTGCTGATGCTCGATTGGGCGGTTGCGGCCGGTATGCCGATGCACATTCTGCTGACCAAGGCTGACAAGCTGACCTACGGCGCAGCCAAGAACACGCTGCTCAAGGTGCAGTCGGAAATCCGTAAGGGGTGGGGCGACCTGGTGACAATCCAGCTGTTCTCCGCACCAAAACGCATGGGCCTGGAAGAGGCTTACACCAAACTGGCAGGCTGGATGGAACTGGCGGATAAGGGCTCTGAGTTGCCTGCCGAGTAAATCGCAGGCAAAAAAAGCCCCGGACTTCATATGGGGAGGGAGAAGTTCCGGGGTTCAAGTTCCGAACCGCTAGGGCGGGGTTCAGATATCTGCCAACACTTAACACAACATAGGAGCATCGAAGGGCTTCACCAGCCATTCAGTATCTCTGAGTGGCCTGTCGCAAGATTAGTTCAGATTCTTTTCAAAAAACTTTGGAATAAGCCCAAGAGCGATCAGAACTAAACCCCTTCCGATGCCTTTGCCGCGACGTCATGTCGCGGCAAAATCCGGTCCCAGAGGCCTCAGTGCGCCTCGTCCCAGTTGTTGCCAACCCCGACTTCCACCAGCAATGGCACGTCCAGTTTCGCCGCTTCGCTCATGTGCACGCGAATTTCGTCGCGAACCTGATCGACCAGATCCTCGCGAACCTCCAGCACCAGTTCGTCGTGCACCTGCAGAATGACTTTGGCGTCCAGCCCCGACGCAGTCAGCCAGTTATCCACCGCCACCATGGCTTTTTTGATGATGTCCGCTGCGGTGCCCTGCATCGGCGCGTTGATCGCCGTGCGTTCAGCGGCAGCGCGTTCCTGCGGCTTGTTGGAGTGGATGTCCGGCAGGTACAGACGGCGGCCGAAGATTGTTTCCACGTAGCCTTGATCGGCTGCCTGGGCGCGGGTGCGATCCATGTATTCACGAACGCCCGGGTAGCGCGCGAAGTAGGTGTCGATGTAGGCCTTGGCGGTCTTGGTGTCGACGCCGATGTCCTTGCCGAGCTTCTGCGCGCCCATGCCGTAGATCAGGCCGAAGTTGATCGCCTTGGCGCCACGGCGCTGGTCGGAGGACACTTCGTTCAGCTCGACCTTGAACACTTCGGCGGCGGTGGCGGTGTGTACGTCCAGATTGTTGCGGAAGGCGTTCATCAAGCCTTCGTCGCGGGACAGGTGGGCCATGATCCGCAGTTCGATCTGCGAGTAGTCCGCCGCCAGCAGCTTGTAGCCTTTCGGTGCAATGAACGCCTGGCGGATGCGTCGGCCTTCAGCGGTGCGCACCGGAATGTTCTGCAGGTTCGGATCGCTCGACGACAGGCGACCGGTCGACGCGACGGCCTGATGGTATGAGGTGTGGATACGCCCGGTACGCGGGTTGATTTGCTCCGGCAGGCGATCGGTGTAGGTGCTCTTCAGCTTGCTCATGGAACGGTGTTCCATCAGCACTTTCGGCAAGCGGTGATCGTCCTCGGCCAGTTTCGCCAGCACTTCTTCGGCGGTGGATGGCTGGCCCTTGGCGGTCTTCTTCAGCACCGGCAGGCCGAGTTTCTCGTAGAGGATCACGCCCAGTTGCTTTGGCGAGCCGAGGTTGAATTCTTCACCGGCGATCTCGAAGGCTTCACGCTCCAGCGCGACCATTTTGTTGCCCAGCTCGATACTCTGGATGCCGAGCAGTTCAGCGTCGACGAACGCGCCCTGGCGCTCGATGCGAGCGAGCACCGGCACCAGCGGGATCTCGATGTCTGTCAGCACGCTGGCCAGGCTCGGGATGGCGCTGAGCTTTTCGAACAGGGTCTGGTGCAGGCGCAGGGTCACGTCGGCATCTTCGGCGGCATACGGCCCGGCCTGTTCCAGGGCGATCTGGTCGAAGGTCAGCTGCTTGGCGCCTTTGCCGGCGATGTCCTGAAAGCTCACGGTGGTGTGATCCAGGTACTTCTGCGCCAGGCTGTCCATGTCGTGACGGGTGGCGGTGGAGTTGAGCACATAGGACTCAAGCATCGTGTCGAAGGCAATTCCGCGTACGGTGATGCCTTCATTCGGATCACCGCCGATGGCGCAATTGGCCAGGATGTTCATGTCGAACTTGGCGTGCTGGCCGACCTTGAGCTTGTTCGGGTCTTCAAGGATCGGCTTGAGCGCGCGCAGCACGGTGTCGCGATCCAGCTGCTCCGGCACGCCGATGTAGGAGTGGGTCAGTGGGATGTACGCCGCTTCTTTGGCCTGTACCGCGAAGGACAGACCGACCAGTTGCGCCTGTTGCGCGTCGATGCCGGTGGTTTCGGTGTCGAAGGCAAACAGCTTGGCGTTCTTCAGTTTTTCCAGCCAGACGTCGAAGCGCGCCTGATCGAGGATGGTCTCGTACGCGGCTTCAGCCGGAGCGGCAGGCGCTTCTTGCGCAGGCGCGCTGAACAGATCGCCGGCCGGTTCAGGCGCGACAGCGCTGCTCAGCTCCAGACGCTTGGCGTCGCGCTCCAGATCGTTGATCCAGCTCTTGAACTCCAGCAGGGTGTAAAGCTCAAGCAGCTTGGCCGGATCTTCCGGGCCCATTTGCAGGTCGTCGAGGCCGATGTCCAGCGGCACGTCGACCTTGATGGTCGCCAGTTGATAGGAGAGGAATGCCATCTCCTTGTGCTCTTCGAGCTTGGCCGGCAGGGTCTTGGCGCCGCGAATCGGCAGGGTCGGCACAATGTCGAGTTGCGCATACAGCTCGGTCAGGCCGCCGTTGACGCCCACCAGCAGGCCGGACGCGGTTTTCGGGCCGATGCCCGGAACGCCAGGGATGTTGTCGGAAGAATCGCCCATCAGGGCCAGATAATCGATGATCTGCTCCGGAGCGACGCCGAATTTCTCCTTCACGCCTTCCACATCCATCGAACTACCGGACATGGTGTTGACCAAGGTAATGTGGCCGTCGACCAGTTGCGCCATGTCCTTGTCGCCGGTGGAGATGATCACCGGGCGATCGGCAGCGGCGCTGCTGCGGGCCAGCGTGCCGATCACGTCATCGGCCTCGACGCCTTCGACGCACAGCAGCGGGAAGCCCAGAGCTTTGACGCTCTGGTGCAGCGGCTCGATCTGCAGGCGCATGTCGTCGGGCATGCTCGGGCGGTTGGCCTTGTATTCGGCGTACATCTCATCGCGAAATGTCCCGCCCTTGGCGTCGAATACCACGGCGAACGGGCTGTCCGGATATTGTTTGCGCAGGCTCTTGAGCATGTTCAGCACGCCCTTGACCGCACCGGTCGGCAGGCCTTTGGACGTGGTCAGCGGTGGCAGCGCGTGAAAGGCGCGGTACAGGTAAGACGAACCGTCCACCAGGACGAGGGGGGCTTGGCTCATGAGCAGGATCAACCTTTTCGGCGGGTCCGGCGCTAGAATAGCGGGACCGTTGACGACAAAGGGACAAGGTTATCATGCGTACGTTAAATCGCTTGCTGCTGGTCAGTTTGATTGCTGTCTCACCGTTGCCTGCGATCGCGGCGGATGATGCGCCGTCAGCGGAGCCGGAAGTCACCATCCGCACCGAGGGTGACAAGACCATCCAGGAGTACCGGCAGAACGGTTTCCTGTACGCGATCAAAGTTACCCAGAAGGGTTTCCCGCCCTATTTTCTGGTGCGTGCGGACGGTACTGATGCAAACTTCATCCGCTCGGACCAGCCGGATATGCTGATCCCCGCGTGGAAGATTTTCGAGTGGAAGTAGTTTCTTAATTTCAACCGGCGCCGGCTTGATGGCGGCGCCAGAACTGAGCAGTTTTAACCATGTCTGTCTTCACCCCCCTGGCTCGGCCTGAGCTGGAAACTTTTCTCGCCCCATACGGGCTCGGCCGTCTGCTCGATTTCCAGGGGATCGCCGCCGGCAGCGAAAACACCAACTTCTTCATCAGCATGGAAAAGGGCGAGTTCGTCCTGACCCTGGTCGAGCGTGGCCCGGTGCAGGAAATGCCGTTCTTCATCGACCTGCTCGACGTCCTGCACCAAGCCGATCTGCCGGTGCCCTACGCGCTGCGCACCACCGACGGCGTGGCCCTGCGCGAGCTGAAAGGCAAGCCGGCACTGCTGCAACCGCGCCTGGCGGGCAAACACATCAAGCAGGCCAATGCCCAGCATTGCGCGCAGGTCGGTGACTTGCAGGCCCACCTGCACCTGGCGACCCAGGGTGACCAGATGATCAAGCGCAAGACCGATCGTGGCCTGGACTGGATGCTGGAAGAGGGCACGCAGTTTCTCTCGCACCTGAGCGATGAACCGCGCGCGCTGCTGCAAAGCGCGCTGGACGAAATCACCCAACAGAAAGAGAAAATTCTCGCGCTGCCCCGGGCAAACATCCACGCTGACCTGTTCCGCGACAATGCGATGTTCGAAGGCACGCACCTGACCGGGCTGATCGACTTCTACAACGCCTGCTCCGGGCCGATGCTTTATGACGTGGCGATTGCCTTGAACGACTGGTGTTCGGACGATGACGGACTGATCGACGGCCCGCGTGCTCGGGCCTTCCTCGGTGCCTACGCGGCACTGCGTCCGTTCACGGCGGCTGAGGCTGAGCTATGGCCGACCATGCTGCGAGTGGCGTGCGTGCGGTTCTGGCTGTCGCGGTTGATCGCGGCGGAATCGTTCGCCGGGCAGGACGTGCTGATTCACGATCCGAAAGAGTTCGAGCAGCGGCTGGCGCAGCGTCAGCAGGTCAGCACACCGCTACCTTTCGCCCTGTAAAAGAAAAAACTGCAGCCTGCGCAGGCTGCGGTTTTTTTGTATCAGAGCGATTCGAGACAACCCGCCAGATCATTCCCCAGCTTCTCCAGCACTTGCTCGTAACCCTGAGCCGTCGCTGGTGTGTAACCGCCCAGCGCATCCAATTCCGCCAGTTTCACCGGCAGGCCCGCCACCAGGGTTTCGGCCAGGCGTGGGCGCAGCGGTGGCTCACTGAACACGCAGGTCTTGCCGACTTCCTGCAATCGCGCGCGCATTGCCGCGACATGCTGGGCGCCCGGTTGCACTTCCGCCGCGACACTGAACACGCCGGTGTGTTTCAAGCCGTAGGCATCTTCGAAGTAGTCGAAGGCTTCGTGGAAGACGAAGTAGGGTTTGCCTTCAATACCGGCCAGACGTTTCTTCAAACGCTGATCCAGTGCATCCAGACGCTCGTCGAACGCTTTGGCGTTGTGCTGATAGCGCTCGGCGTTGGCCGGGTCGGCGGCGCTCAGGTCAGCAGCCATTTTGTCGGCAATCACCCGCGCGTTCACTGGCGATAGCCACAAATGCGCATCGAGAGTACCTGGGCGGTGATCGTGATCATGTTCGTCGGCGTCTTCGGCGTGGGAGTGGCTGTCTTCGGCGAAGCGGCGCAGCTTCATGCCCGGCAGGTCCTGCACGGCGACGCTCGGCAACGTACGACCGTTCAGCACGCGAGGCAGGAAACCTTCCATGTCCGGGCCGATCCAGTACAGCAGGTCAACCGATTGCACCTTGCGCACATCGGACGGGCGCAACGCGTAGTTATGCGGCGAGGCCCCCGGCGGCAGCAGCACTTCCGGAATCGCCACGCCGTCCTGCACCGCAGCGGCAATCAGTTGCAGTGGCTTGATGCTGGTGAGGACTCTGACTTCGGCCTGAGCCGAACCGATCAGCAGAAAACTGGCGACAAATGCCACAAAAACAGAAAAAAGTCGGGACACGATGACCACTCATGGAGGCGAGAACGGGTAACATAATAACGTCTCTAACCAAACTCGTCGCCGCTCATGCCTATTACCCCGATTGCCAGCCGTCCCCACGACCACTCCCATTGCGTCCACAGCGCCCTGTCCGAGGCCGATGCCTTGTGTGCACAGAAAGGCCTGCGCCTGACCGCATTGCGTCGGCGGGTGCTTGAGCTGGTCTGGCAGAGCCACAAGCCGCTGGGTGCCTACGACATTCTGGCGGTGCTCAGCGAGCAGGACGGCCGCCGCGCCGCGCCGCCGACCGTGTACCGCGCGCTGGATTTCCTGCTGGAAAACGGCCTGGTGCACCGCATCTCTTCGCTGAACGCTTTCGTCGGTTGTGTACACCCGAAACATTCGCACCAGGGCCAGTTCCTGATCTGCCGCGAGTGCCACGCCGCTATCGAACTTGAACAAAAAACCATCAGCGACGCGATCGTCCACAGCGCCAAGGACGTCGGCTTCATCGTCGAAGCCCAGACCGTCGAAGTGGTCGGCCTCTGCTCCGGTTGCCGGGGGGCTTGATGAGCGATGCGTTGATCCGTCTGGAGCAGGTGGCTGTCCGGTTTGCCGGGCAAAACGTGCTGGACAACATTCACCTGAGCGTCGAGCCGGGGCAGATCGTCACCCTGATCGGCCCCAACGGTGCCGGCAAGACCACGCTGGTGCGCGCCGTGCTCGGGTTGCTGAAACCCGACAGCGGCAGCGTCTGGCGCAAGCCGAAACTGCGCGTCGGTTACATGCCGCAAAAGCTTCATGTCGATCCGACCTTGCCGCTTTCAGTGCTGCGTTTCCTGCGTCTGGTGCCGGGCGTCGATCGCCCGCGTGCATTGGCGGCGCTCAAGGAAGTCGGCGCCGAACACGTCATCGACAGCCCGGTGCAAAGCGTGTCGGGCGGTGAAATGCAGCGCGTGCTGCTGGCTCGGGCACTGCTTCGCGAGCCGGAACTGTTGGTGCTCGACGAGCCGGTGCAGGGCGTCGATGTGGCCGGCCAGGCCGAGCTGTACAGCCTGATCACTCGCCTGCGCGACCGCCACGGTTGCGGGGTGTTGATGGTGTCGCACGATTTGCATCTGGTGATGAGCACCACAGATCAGGTGGTGTGCCTCAACCGTCACGTCTGCTGCTCCGGGCATCCCGAGCAGGTCAGTGGCGACCCCGCTTTCGTCGAGCTGTTCGGCAATCACGCACCGAGCCTGGCGGTCTATCACCACCATCACGACCACGCCCACGACCTGCACGGTTCAGTGGTCAAAGGGCCTTTGACGGGCCAACCTCACGTTCACGGAGATAGCTGCAAGCATGGCTGATTTTCTGTTTTACGCCCTGCTTGCGGGTCTGGCGCTGGCGGTGGTCGCGGGGCCGCTTGGCTCGTTCGTGGTCTGGCGGCGCATGGCCTATTTCGGTGACACCCTGTCCCACGCCGCGCTGCTGGGTGTGGCGCTGGGCTTTCTGCTGGATGTCAGCCCGACCGTGGCGGTCACCGTGGGCTGCCTGTTGCTGGCGGTTTTGCTGGTGACTCTGCAACAGCGCCAGCCGCTGGCCTCCGACACGCTGTTGGGCATTCTTGCACCGAGCACGCTCTCTCTCGGCCTGGTGGTACTAAGCTTCATGCATGAAGTGCGGATCGACCTGATGGCCTATCTGTTCGGCGACCTGCTGGCGATCAGCCCGACCGATCTGGCGTGGATCCTCGGCGGCAGCGCGGCGGTGCTGGTGTTGCTGGTGACGCTGTGGCGCCCGTTGTTGGCGATCACTGTGCACGAAGAACTGGCCCGGGTCGAAGGCCTGCCGGTGGCGGGTCTGCGCATGGCGCTGATGCTGTTGATTGCGGTGGTGATCGCCGTGGCGATGAAAATCGTCGGTGTGTTGCTGATTACGTCGCTGTTGATCATCCCGGCGGCTGCGGCACAACGTCACGCCCGTTCGCCGGAGCAGATGGCACTGGGCGCGAGCCTGCTGGGCATGCTTGCCGTGTGTGGCGGGCTGGCACTGTCCTGGTTCAAGGACACCCCGGCCGGCCCGTCAATCGTTGTGACGGCGGCCGCACTGTTTCTGCTGAGTTTTGTTCTGCCCCGTCGAGGGGTGTAGACTTGCTCGTTTTTTGCGCAAATAGAGAGTCGCAGGAATGAAGCCGTTCGCCTCCCGTTATCTGCTCCTTGTCGCATTTTCAGTGCTGCTGGGCGCCTGCCAAAGCACGCCGCCGGTGGCCGAAGCCCCCGATGCGCGGGCCACGGCCATCGCACAGCTGGAGCAAAGCCTGGCCAGCAGCGAACTGGCCACTGCCGAGGACCAGTTGGCAGCCTTGCAGGCCGAAACACCCAACGATCAGTCCCTTGAGCAATACCAGCGTCAGTTGGCCGAAGCCTATCTGCGCCGCAGCCAGATTGTCCTGCAGAAGGGCGATGTGAACGCTGCCGCAACCGCTTTGGCCCGCGCCCGCGCGCTGATGCCCAAGGCCCCGGCGCTGACCGGTGGCGTCAATGGCGCCATCACCCAGGCGCGCAAGGCTGAGCTGGAGAAAGCCGAGGCAGCGCTCCAGGCCGCCGAAGCCAAGCCGAAGGCCAAGGTGATCGATCCGACCGCCGAGAGCACCACGGTTGCGCTGAATATCAACGATAGCCGCAAACTTCGCCGTCAACTCGATGCGATCGCCGCCGATGTGGTGAATTACGACTGTGCGGTGACCATTCAGGCCCCCCGTACCAATGATTACCCGTGGCTGGCGACGTTGATCACCAAGCGCGTGAAGAAGCTCGATCCGGATTTCGATCTGAAGATCGAAAAACAGATCCTGCGCAGCATTCCCGCTCAAGTGGTCTTGAGTCCTCGCAAGCCATAAGAAATCGCGAGCAGGCTCGCTCCCACAGGTACAACGTGATTCCTGTGGGAGCGAGCCTGCTCGCGATGACTATTTCAGACATTACAAAACTATCAAGCCGGAATCGCCTTGGCCTTCGCCTCACGATCCCAAACCCGATGCTGCCCGATCGCCGCAAAGAATGGCTTGGTCAGCGCGCCAACATCCTTGCCTTCTAGCAATCCGGCATCCGCCTCCAGCTTCAGCACGTCCAGCAACTGTTTGGCCTCGCCATGCAGCGCAATCGCCTTCAGGTGTTTGTACGCCTCCAGCAGGTAATGCAACGCCACGCCGTCACCGCTCAATGCCTTGACCGACGCCGCGCCACCCGGCACGAACACCGCATCGAACGCCACCGACGGCAAACCTTCCATCGACGCATCCACTGCCAGGCTTTTGCCATCGGCGGTCTTCACCGGCGCCGAAGTCGGGCCGAGCAGCTTGGCGTGTGCACCTTCTGCCGCCAGAGCCTTCTTCATTGCATCAATTGCGGCACCATCGACGCCGTTTGCCGCCAGAATCGCCACTTTTCGCGTCTTGATATTCTCCGGCAACAGGTTGGCCTGGCTCAGGGACGGTGAGTGATCCAAAGATGTTTTGCGCACCTCGACCGTGCCTTTGGCTGGCGCCGGAAGACCAAGATTCGCAGCCACACGCTTGGCCAGTTCCAGATCGATATTGGCCAGAATCTCGTTCACCTCCCGCACACGAATGTGTTCCCGCTCAACCTTGCCCAGCTCGAAGCTGTAGGCCGAGATGATGTGTTCCTGCTCGTGCTTGCTCATGCTCTTGAAGAACAGTCGCGCCTGTGAGAAATGATCGCTGAACGACTCGCTGCGCTGGCGGATCTTGTTGGCGTCGATGCGTTCCGGGTAGCTCTCGAACCCGCCGTCCTGTGCAGCCGGCGGAGTTTCTTTCGGCCAGCCGCCATCAATGGAGTTGGGTTCATAAGAGGCGCGGCCCTTGTCGATCACCGTGCGGTGCTGGGCATCGCGCTGGCCGTTGTGGAACGGTGCCACCGGGCGATTGATCGGCAACTCATGAAAGTTCGGCCCGCCGAGTCGGCTGATCTGCGTGTCGGTGTAGGAAAACAGCCGGCCTTGCAGCAGCGGGTCATTGGAGAAGTCGATGCCCGGTACGATATGGCCGGGGCAGAACGCGACCTGCTCGGTCTCGGCGAAGAAGTTGTCCGGGTTGCGGTTGAGGGTCATCTTGCCCAGCGGCGTGATAGGCACGATTTCCTCGGGGATCAGTTTGGTCGGGTCGAGAATGTCGAAATCGAAGTCGTGCTCGTTTTCCTCCTCGATGACCTGTACGCCAAGTTCCCATTCCGGGTAGTCACCCATTTCGATGGCTTCCCACAGATCGCGCCGATGGTAGTCGGTGTCTTTGCCCGCAAGTTTTTGCGCCTCGTCCCACACCAGCGAACAGGTCCCGGCGGTAGGGCGCCAGTGGAATTTGACGAAGCGCGATTTGCCCTCGGCGTTGATCAGCCGGAAGGTGTGCACGCCAAAGCCCTGCATGCTGCGCAGGCTTTTCGGAATGGCCCGGTCGGACATGGCCCAGATGACCATGTGCGCCGATTCCGGCACCAGCGACACGAAGTCCCAGAAAGTGTCGTGAGCCGAGCCGCCCGTAGGTATTTCGTTGTGCGGTTCGGGTTTTACGGCGTGAACGAAGTCGGGAAACTTGATCGCGTCCTGAATGAAGAACACCGGCATGTTGTTGCCGACCAGATCGAAGTTGCCTTCGTCGGTGAAGAACTTCACGGCAAAACCGCGCACGTCACGTACGGTGTCGCCGGATCCCCGAGGCCCCTGCACTGTGGAAAAACGTACGAACACCGGGGTTTTCTTCCCCGGATCCTGCAGGAAACCGGCCTTGGTCAGCGCCGAATGGTTCTCGTAGCTCTGAAAGAACCCATGGGCGCCAGTGCCGCGGGCATGGACGATGCGTTCGGGAATCCGCTCATGGTCAAAGTGCGTGATTTTCTCACGCATGATGAAGTCTTCCAGCAGCGACGGTCCGCGAGGCCCGGCCTTGAGCGTGTTCTGGTTGTCCGCGACCTTCACGCCCTGATTGGTGCGCAGGGCCTGGCCGGTGGCGTCGGAACGGAATTTTTCCAGGCTGTCGAGTTTGGCGTTGGTGTTGGCGCGATCCGGGGTGTCGGTGCCGGCCATCTGGCTTTTGTCTGTGGCAGGTTTTTTCGTACTCATCAGTCGTGAACTCCTGTCTGTCCCGGGATAGCTCCGGGACGCTTGAGTGTTTCCCGGGCACGGCACCCAGGGTTTTCAAGTCGCTTATCTAGTGACTGACGAGGGTTTTGGGCGTTCCTTTTTTATGACCTTTAGTCCTGTTATTGCCAAATCGAAGGTTAATTGCGAAATAAATGCTAAGAACCTCTATACGGACAGGCTAAAATGCGCGCCCGGCTAACCGCTGATCCTTTTCCAACGCGCCCCACAAGGTTCGCTACGTGATCGAGTTTCAAAACGTCCATAAGACTTACCGCGTCGCCGGTAAGGACATCACCGCGCTGCACCCGACCAGCTTCTCCATCGAGAACGGTCAGGTGTTCGGCCTGATTGGCCATTCCGGCGCGGGGAAAAGTACCCTGCTGCGTCTGATCAATCGCCTGGAAGATTCCAGTGGCGGCAAGATCATTGTCGACGGTGAAGAAGTCACCGCACTGGACGCCAACGGCCTGCGCCGTTTCCGCCAGCAGGTCGGGATGATCTTCCAGCACTTCAACCTGCTGGCGTCCAAGACCGTGGCCGACAACGTCGCGCTGCCGCTGACCCTGGCCGGTGAACTGTCCCGCGCCGAGATCGACCAGCGTGTGGCCGAGTTGCTGGCGCGGGTCGGTCTGTCCGATCACGCCAAAAAGTATCCGGCGCAGCTGTCCGGCGGCCAGAAGCAGCGTGTCGGCATCGCCCGCGCCCTGGCGACCAAGCCGAAAATCCTGCTGTGCGATGAGGCCACCAGCGCTCTCGACCCGCAGACCACGGCGTCGGTCCTGCAACTGTTGGCCGAGATCAACCGCGAGCTGAAACTGACCATCGTCCTGATCACTCACGAGATGGACGTGATTCGCCGTGTCTGCGATCAGGTGGCGGTGATGGACGCCGGCGTGATCGTCGAACAAGGTTCGGTGGCCGAGGTGTTCCTGCATCCGAAGCACCCGACCACCAAGCGTTTCGTTCAGGAAGACGAGCAGATCGACGAGAGCGAGCAGCGCGATGACTTCGCTCACGTGCCGGGCCGCATCGTGCGTCTGACCTTCCAGGGCGAAGCGACCTACGCGCCGTTGCTGGGTACCGTCGCCCGGGAAACCGGTGTGGACTACAGCATCCTGGCCGGTCGTATCGACCGCATCAAAGACATTCCTTACGGGCAATTGACCCTCGCCGTCACCGGTGGCGACATGGACGCGGCGTTCGCCCGTTTCACTGCCGCTGACGTTCACATGGAGGTGTTGCGCTAATGGCAGACCTGATGAGTTTCTTCACCAATATCGACTGGTACGAAATCTGGCTGGCCACCGGCGACACCATGATGATGCTCGGCGGTTCGCTGCTGTTCACCGTGTTGCTCGGCCTGCCGCTGGGCGTGCTGCTGTTCCTCTGCAGCCCGCGTCAGTTGCTCGAAGCCAAAGGCGTGTACGCGCTGCTGTCGCTGGTGGTGAACATCCTGCGTTCGCTGCCGTTCATTATTCTGTTGATCGTGATGATCCCGTTCACCGTGCTGATTACCGGCACCTCGCTGGGCGTGGCCGGTGCGATTCCGCCGCTGGTGGTGGGTGCAACGCCGTTCTTCGCGCGGCTGGTGGAAACCGCCCTGCGTGAAGTCGATCGCGGCATCATCGAAGCGACCCAGTCGATGGGCGCGACCACTCGCCAGATCATCATGAACGCCTTGCTGCCGGAGGCCCGTCCGGGCATCTTCGCAGCGATTACGGTGACGGCGATTACACTGGTTTCCTACACGGCGATGGCCGGTGTGGTCGGCGCCGGTGGCCTGGGTGACCTGGCGATCCGTTTCGGTTACCAGCGGTTCCAGACTGACGTGATGATCGTGACCGTGGTGTTGCTGCTGATTCTGGTGCAGGTGCTGCAAATGGTCGGCGACCGACTGGTCGTACATTTCTCGCGCAAATAACCCGGTTTGGTAATCAAAAAATGAGCCGGCCATTCGCTGGCAGGTGCCACACGGGCACCTCAAAAGGAGTTAGCTGAATGAAAAAACTGATCGCTGCTTTCGCTGCCGTAGCCGCTTTTTCGGCTCACGCTGAAACCTTGACCGTTGCCGCCACCCCGGTGCCGCACGCGGAAATCCTCGAATTCGTGAAGCCGGCACTGGCCAAAGAGGGCGTGGATCTGAAGGTCAAGGTCTTCACCGATTACATCCAGCCGAACGTGCAGGTGGCTGAAAAGCGTCTGGATGCCAACTTCTTCCAGCACCAGCCGTACCTTGATGAGTTCAACAAGGCCAAGGGCACCAGTCTGGTTGCCGTGACCGGCGTACACCTGGAGCCGCTGGGCGCCTACTCGAGCAAGATCAAGAAAATCGAAGACCTGCCAGGCGGTGCCAACGTGGTGATCCCGAACGACGCCACCAACGGCGGCCGTGCGCTGTTGCTGCTGGACAAGGCGGGCGTGATCAAACTGAAAGACTCGAAAAACATCCTGTCGACCGTCAAGGACATCGCTGAAAACCCGAAAGACCTGAAGATCCGTGAACTGGAAGCCGCGACCATCCCGCGTGTGCTGACCCAGGTCGACCTGGCACTGATCAACACCAACTACGCGCTGGAAGCCAAGCTGGATCCGTCCAAGGACGCGCTGGTTATCGAAGGCAACGACTCGCCGTACGTGAACATCCTGGTGTCCCGCGCGGACAACAAGGACAGCGACGCCATGCAGAAACTGGCCGCCGCCCTGCACAGCCCGGAAGTGAAGAAATTCATTACCGAGAAGTACAAAGGCGCGGTATTGCCGGCGTTCTGATTGATATAGCTGCAACGAAAAAGGGGACGCCATTGGCGTCCCCTTTTTTTTGTGGCCGGGTGTTCAGCTTTGGACCCGCTGTGTATTCGTCCCTCACCCCAGCCCTCTCCCGGAGGGAGAGGGGGCCGACCGAGGTGTCTTGCGTCATACATCGACCTGAAAAATCTTGGCGATTATGGATTCAAAGCAATACGTTCAATTCGGTGTAGCTCGCCAATATTCCCCATTCGGTCCACTCTCCCTCCGGGAGAGGGCTAGGGTGAGGGCAGGCTTTTGATCTTGGCTATTTGCGGTTAAGCATCACCGGCAACTGCGCCACCAGCTTGGCATTATTCAACGGCGCCCGAATAAACCCACGCTGCGTACCATCAGGCCCGATCACCGCCAGGTTCCCACTGTGATCCACCGTGTAATTCGGCTTGCTGGTGTCCGCCGGAATGAACGGAATGCTCACCGCGTTCGCCACCTTCTGCAGCTCCTCGATCGACTTCGGCGTCAGGCCGATGAACTGTGGATCGAAGTAGCCCAGGTACTGCTTCAACTGCGCAGGGTTGTCGCGGTTCGGGTCGACGCTGACCAGCACGATCTGCAACTTGTCCACAGCATCCTTCGGCAGCTCGCTCTTGATCTGGCGCAGTTGGGCGAGGGTGGTCGGGCAGATGTCCGGGCAGAAGGTGTAGCCGAAGAACAGCAGGCTCCACTTGCCCTTGAGCTCGTTGATCGTAACCGGTTGGCCGTCCTGATTGGTCATCGTCACGTCCGGCAGGTTGCGACTCTGCGGCAGCAGGATGATGCCGGCGTCGATCAGTGCGGTCGGGTCGCCCTGGCCCTTGCCGCTCAGCACTTTGTTGACGGTCAGGCCGAGGATCAGCGCGATCACGGCGACGAGGATGAAGACGGTTTTCTGGGTTCGAGTCATAGGTTCAACAGTAAGTAGTGGTCTACGAGCAGGGCGATGAACAGCAGAAACAAGTACCAGATAGAGTACTTGAAGGTGTTGATCGCCGCGTGCGGCCGGGTGCCACGGTACAGCACCACGGCCCATTGCAGAAACCTTGCGCCCAGCCCGAGCGCGCAGATCAGGTACAGCAGGCCGCTCATGTGGATCACATACGGCAGCAGGCTGACCGCCAGCAGGGCGAAGGTGTACAGCAGAATGTGCACCTTGGTGTAGTGCTCGCCGTGGGTGACCGGCAGCATCGGAATGTCGGCCTTGGCGTATTCCTCCTTGCGATGGATCGCCAGCGCCCAGAAGTGCGGCGGGGTCCAGGCGAAGATGATCAGCACCAGCAGCAACGGTTCGGCGCTGACGTGACCGGTGGCAGCGGTCCAGCCGAGCAGCGGCGGGGCGGCGCCGGCGAGGCCGCCGATGACGATGTTCTGCGGCGTCGCGCGTTTGAGGAAACCGGTGTAGATCACCGCGTAGCCGAGCAGCGAGGCCAGAGTCAGCCATGCGGTCAGCGGGTTGGTGAAGGTCAGCAGCAGGGCCTGGCCGAGCAGTGCCAGCACCAGTGCAAAGGTCAGTGCAGCGGCAGGCGAGACCCGACCCTCGGCCAGCGGCCGTTTGTGGGTACGAGCCATGACCGCGTCGATGCGCCGGTCCACCACGTGATTGACCGCCGCCGCGCCGCCGGCACACAGCGCGATCCCCAGGTTGCCGAACACCAGCACCGTCCACGGCACCCCGGCGCGGGTCGCGAGGAACATGCCGACCAGCGAGGTGATGAGCATCAGCACCACGACTTTCGGTTTGGTCAGCTCCAGGTAATCACGCCACAGCGCCTGCGCCGGACGTTCGCCGATCAGAACCGCCATGGCGTCTCTCCTTTTATCGTGATGGGCGCGGCCGACTGTTTACGCGGGCTCAGACGCCAGCGCACAAGCATCGGCTGCTTGACCCGAACCAGACTGGTTCGCGCGTGATAGTTGACCAGCACCATGGTCAGCAGCAGCGCCGCGCCACCGGCGTTGTGCGCCACGGCCACCGGCAGCGGCAGATGAAACAGCACGTTGCTGATGCCGAGGGTGATCTGCGCGGCGAGGGCGATCAGCACCAGCCCGGCCAGTCGGGTCATCCCCACCACTTTCAGTTGCCAGGCCAGACCGAGCAGGACGACCGTCACCAGCAACGCGCCGATGCGGTGGGTCAGGTGAATCGCCGTGCGCGCATCGCTGTCGAGTTGTCCGCCGAGGTAATTGGGGCCGATATGTTGGGTCAGGTGAAAGCCATTGGCGAAATCCGCCGGCGGCAACCATTGACCGTGGCAGGTCGGGAAGTCGATGCAGGCCACCGCCGCATAGTTGGAACTGACCCAGCCACCCAGCGCAATCTGGCCGATCACCAGCAACAGGCCGGCAGTCGCCCAATATTGCAGACGCTTGGGCACGGTCAGCGCCGGCAGCACGCCGGACAATCTCAACGTCAGCAGAAACAGCAGGCTCAAGGTCGCGAAACCACCGAGCAAATGCCCGGTCACCACTTGCGGCCAGAGCTTGAGCGTCACCGTCCACATGCCGAACGCCGCCTGAGCGAACACCACCGCCAGCAGAAACAGCGGCAGTTTCAGCGGTTGCCCCGGATGCCGCCGATTGACCCACGCCCGCCCGGCCAGAATCGAAATCAGCAGGCCCAGGGTGCCGGCGAAGTAGCGGTGGATCATCTCGTTCCAGCCTTTGTGCGCTTCCACTGGCGAGTCGGGGTAATGCAGTTCGGCATGGGCCAGTTGGGCTTCGCTTTTCGGCACGCTGATAAACCCGTAGCAGCCCGGCCAGTCCGGGCAGCCGAGGCCGGCGTGGGTCAGGCGGGTGTAGGCGCCGAGCAGCACCACGATCAGTGCCAGCAGGGTGGCAAACAGCGCGAGGCGAAATCCAGGTTTGGCCATGACGATGCCCTTATCCGATGTTCGACAGTTTCAGCAGGTGGCGCAGGTCGTTGAGCAGATCCTTGCCCTTGACGCTCGGGTCGTAGCGCAGCACGAGGTTGCCGTGGGGATCGATGATCCACAGTTGCGGCGTGGCCTTGTCGCCGGTCGCCTTGCTGAACGCGGCGGAATCCAGCGGATAACGTTGCAGTTGCGGATATTCACGGGTCAGCTTGGCTTCGTAGTCGGCGCTCAACGGCTGTGCGGCGGCGAGGGCGTGGCTGGCGCGCCCGGCATCGCGGCCGAGGCCGATCTGGATCTGCCGCGCCAGGTACACCAGTTGCTGGCAATCCACCGCACAGTCTTTCGGCGCGGTCACCAACATCTGCCAGCGTTCTTCGTCAGCCGTCACGCCGAGGTCGGCACGGCTCTGGCCGTTGCCGATCAGTTCGCCGTGATAGCTGCGACCGTCCGGCACCCAGAACTGCAGCTTGTACATGCCGGTGGCGAGGATCATCGGGCCGACGACGCCCAGCACGATCAGCAGCAGCTGGATGCGTCCGCGACGGCGACTGGCCGGGACTTTCGTTTCAGACATGCTGGGTGGATTCATGGCCGCTCCCATGGTGTTTCTCCTTTGCGTTGTGCCAGCCGAGATAGAGGTAGAGACCGAGCAGGGCGGTGGCCATGGCGAACCACTGCACGGCGTAACCGAGGTGTTTCTCCGGGCCCATCGCGACCACCGGCCAGTCGGCCTGATAGCTGGCGGGACCCGGTTCTGCGCGCAATTCATAGGCGAAGCCGTCGCGCTCGAGGGTTTTCCACAATTTGGCCGGTTCGACGGCGGTGACGGTTTGCGGCCAGGTGCTGCTGACCGGGTCGGCGTGCAACTGGAAGGTCGCGCCGGGGGCGACGTACACCCAGGCATCGACATTAACGGCATCGGCCGGTGTCTTGAATTGCGGGGTAATGCGCCGGTCCGACCAGGGCAGCCAGCCGCGATTGACCAGCAGCCATTGGCCGCTGCGCTGATCCTGAAACGGTTGCAGCAATTCGACGCCGACCTTGCCGTCCCGCTGCCGGTTGTCCAGCAGCAGGCTGTGCGCCGCATCGAACTGACCGTGCAGATGCACCCGGCGAAAGGCCGGATCGGCGCTGTGCAGCAGTTCGGTGCTGGCCATCGGCTCGGCGGCGCGGCGTTCGGCGTAACTGGCGAGCAGGGCGGTTTTCTCCGCGCCCCGGCCCAGTTGCCAGAAGCCCAGCGAAATCAGCAGCGGCAGCAGCAAGGCGACCACCAGCGTCGGCACGACGCCCGGCCGGAAGCGCTTCATGGCCGCGCCGCAAAAGCTGTGAACGCGACCGCTATACTTGATTGCATCGCCTGTACCCCCGGAGTCTTCCCATGCTCAAAGCAGCGATCGTCCTGATGCTGATTGCCACGGTGATCAGCCTGTTCAGCGGCCTGTTTTTCCTGGTCAAGGACGACAGCAGTTCAAATCGCCTGGTCATCGCCTTGAGTGTTCGGGTGGCATTGGCCGCTTGCACCGTCGGCTTGATTGCCTGGGGTTTCTACAGCGGCCAACTGGTGTCGCATGCGCCCTGGTAGCTCTGTCCTTCAGAGCACGTAAACGAAGATGAACAAGCCGATCCACACCACATCGACGAAGTGCCAGTACCAGCTCGCGGCTTCGAAGCCGAACTGGTGCTCGTTGTCGAAGTGGCCCTTCATGATGCGCATCAGCATCACGAACAGGATGATCGTGCCGATGGTCACGTGGGCGCCGTGAAACCCGGTGAGCATGAAGAACGTCGCGCCGTAGATCCCCGAACCGAGGGTCAGGCCCAGTTCGTGATAGGCATGCATATACTCCTCGGCCTGCAAGGCGAGGAAGCCGCAACCCAGCAGCACGGTGATCGCCAGCCACAGTTTCAGCGCACCGCGATGGCCTTTCTTCAGGGCGTGGTGAGCGATGGTGATGGTCACGCTGGAGCTCACCAGCAGGATGGTGTTGACCAGCGGCAGGCCCCAGGGGCTGATGACTTCCTTGGGCGGCGGGAACAGTTTCGGATCCGGCGTGTGCAATAGCGGCCAAGTGAACTGGAAATTCGGCCAGAGCATGTGGGCGATGCCTTTGGTGCCTTCGCCGCCCAGCGCCGGGCCGGAGATGTGCCGCACATAGAACAGTGCGCCGAAAAAGGCGATGAAGAACATCACCTCGGAGAAAATGAACCAGCTCATGCCCCAGCGGAACGAGCGGTCCAGCTGCGGGCTGTACAACCCCGCGCGGCTTTCCTTGATCACCGTGCCGAACCAGCCGAACAACATGTACGCCAGCAACAGGCCACCGACGAAAAAGATCAGCGGGCCGTGGGATTCAGGGCGCGCTGCCTTCAGATCGTTGAACCAGGTGGCCAGGCCGTAGACCGTGATGACCATGCCGAAGGTCGCGATGATCGGCCACTTGCTCTGGGCCGGGACGTAGTAGTGCTCATGAGTTGCCATTTATTGTTCTCCTTATCGGGCACGCTTAACCGCCAGTGTTTGCAGCCACCGGAGGATGTCGGGCGGTGATATCGAACAGCGTGTAGGACAGCGTCAGATGCTTCACGTCCTTGGGCATGTCGCGGTCAACGATGAAACGCACCGGCATCTCGATCTGCTGACCGGGCTGCAGCACCTGCTGGGTAAAGCAAAAGCATTCGGTCTTGTGGAAATACGCCGCCGCATTGCTCGGCGCGATGCTTGGCACCGCTTGCGCGCTCATCGGTTTGTCGGTGGGATTGCGGGCGATGAAGATCATCTCGTTCACCGCGCCGGGGTTGGCCGTCAGTTCGTCATGCTTGGGATAGAAGTCCCACGGCATGTCGGCGGTGTTGGTCGACAGAAATTGCACCCGCACCTGCCGCGAGGCATCGACGGTCTGCTCGCCCTCGTACTGCCCGGCGGTCTTGCCGTTGATGCCGAACGCCTTGCACATCACGTCGTAGATCGGCACCAGGGCAAAACCGAAGACGAACATCGCCACCACCACACCGAGCAATCGGGTGACCAGCTTCTTCATCGAAATCGAGTCAGCCATGATTAATGTCTCTACCGAGAGCCCTTGTGGGAGCGAGCCTGCTCGCGATGCAGGCGCTACGGTCTAGCAGACAGACCGCGTCATCGTTCATCGCGAGCAGGCTCGCTCCCACATAGGGTTGGATTTTCATTTCACTTCCGGTGGCGTGGTGAAGGTGTGATACGGCGCCGGCGACGGCACGCTCCATTCCAGACCTTCGGCGCCATCCCACGGTTTGGCCGGAGCCGGCTCGCCGCCACGGATGGTCTTGATCACGATGAACAGGAAGAAGATCTGCGTGGCACCGAACATGAACGCGCCGATCGACGAGACCATGTTGAAGTCGGCGAACTGCAGGTTGTAGTCCGGAATCCGTCGTGGCATCCCCGCCAGTCCCACGAAGTGCATCGGGAAGAACGTCAGGTTCATGCCGACGAAGGACAGCCAGAAGTGCAGCTTGCCCAGGGTTTCGTCGTACATGTGGCCGGTCCATTTCGGCAGCCAGTAATAGGCCGACGCGAAGATCCCGAAGATCGCCCCCGGCACCAGCACGTAGTGGAAGTGCGCCACCACGAAGTAGGTGTCCTGGTACTGGAAATCCGCCGGGGCGATGGCCAGCATCAGCCCGGAGAAACCGCCGATGGAGAACAGGATCACAAACGCCACGGCAAACAGCATCGGCGTTTCGAAGGTGATCGAGCCCTGCCACATGGTGCTGGCCCAGTTGAACACTTTCACCCCGGTGGGCACGGCGATCAGCATGGTCGCGTACATGAAGAACAGCTCGCCAACCAGCGGGATGCCGACCACGAACATGTGGTGCGCCCAGACGATGAAGGACAGGAATGCGATGCTCGCCGTCGCGTAGACCATCGAGGTGTAGCCGAACAGCGGCTTGCGCGAGAAGGTCGGGATGATCTGGCTGACGGCGCCGAAGGCCGGCAGGATCATGATGTACACCTCGGGGTGGCCGAAGAACCAGAACACGTGCTGGAACAGCACCGGGTCACCGCCACCGGCCGCGCTGAAGAAGCTGGTGCCGAAGTGGATGTCCATCAGCATCATCGTTACGCACCCGGCCAGCACCGGCATCACCGCGATCAGCAGGAACGCGGTGATCAGCCAGGTCCAGACGAACAGCGGCATTTTCATCAGGGTCATGCCGGGGGCGCGCAGGTTGAGGATGGTGGCGATCACGTTGATCGCGCCCATGATCGAGCTGATCCCCATCAGGTGGATGGCGAAGATGAAGAACGTCACGCTTTCCGGGGCATAGGTGGTGGACAGCGGCGCGTAGAAGGTCCAGCCGAAGTTCGGCCCGCCACCGGGGGTGAACAGGGTCGAGACCAGCAGCAGGAACGCCGCCGGCAGCAGCCAGAAGCTGAAGTTGTTCATTCGCGGCAGGGCCATGTCCGGCGCGCCGACCATCAACGGGATCATCCAGTTGGCGAGGCCGACGAACGCCGGCATCACCGCGCCGAACACCATTACCAGGCCGTGCATGGTGGTCATCTGGTTGAAGAACGCAGGCTCGACGATCTGCAATCCGGGCTGGAACAGCTCGGCACGGATCACCATGGCGAACGAGCCGCCGAGCAGGAACATGCAGAACGCAAACCACAGGTACAGCGTGCCGATGTCCTTGTGGTTGGTGGTCAGCACCCAGCGCATCAGGCCTTTGGCGGGGCCGTGGGCGTGGTCGGCATGACCGTGGTCATCGATGACAGCGCTCATGGCCGGTCTCCTTCAAGTGAGTGGACTGGGCAGGCCGGGGCGCCTTGCCCCGACCGGTTCACGAAGTACGCAATAGACCGGCTCATTTGCTTTCCGCCTGTTTCAGCTCCAGCACTTCTTTTGGCGTGACCATGTCGCCCTTGTTGTTGCCCCAGGCGTTACGTTCGTAGGTCACGACCGCTGCGATATCGACTTCCGAGAGTTGCTTGCCAAACGCCGCCATGGCGGTGCCCGGCTTGCCGTGGAACACCAGACTCAGGTGCGCCTCTTTCGGGCCGGTGGCGATTTTCGAGCCCTTGAGTGCCGGGAACATTGGCGGCAGGCCCTGGCCTTCGGCCTGGTGACAGGCGACGCAGGTGGTGTGGTAGATCTTGTCGCCACGTTCCTTGAGCTCGTCGAGGGTCCATTCTTTGCTGGTCAGCTCTTTGAGCTGCGCAGCCTCGGCCTTGCGGTCGGCCAGCCATTTTTCGTAGTCGGCCTTCTCCTTGACGTCGACCACGATCGGCATGAAGCCGTGATCCTTGCCGCACAGCTCGGCGCACTGGCCACGGTAGAGGCCGGGCTTGTCGATGCGGGTCCAGGCTTCGTTGACGAACCCCGGGATCGCATCGCGCTTGACCGCAAAAGCGGGCACCCACCAGGAGTGGATCACGTCGGCAGACGTGACGAGGAAGCGCACTTTGGCGCCGATCGGCAGCACCAATGGCTTGTCGACCTCGAGCAGGTAATGCTCGCCCTTGGCTTCCTTGTTGTGGATCTGCTCGGCGGGGGTGGCCAGGTTGCTGAAGAACTCGACGTCCTGGCCCAGGTATTTGTAGTGCCACTTCCACTGATAGCCGGTGATCTGGATATCGATATCCGGCTCACTGGTGTCGTACATCTTGATCAGGGTCGCGGTCGCCGGAACGGCCATCGCCACCAGAATCAGCAGCGGGACGACGGTCCAGAGAATTTCGACGGTGGTGCTTTCGTGGAATTTTGCGGCGACCTGCCCGGTAGAACGGCGGTGCACCATCATCGACCAGAACATGGCGCCGAAGACGATGATCCCGATCACCACACAGATCCAGAAAATGGTCATGTGCAGGTCGAATACTGCGTGACTGATTTCGGTCGCTCCAGGCGCCATATTCACAGTCCAGGCAGCTTGCACCGGGCTGAAAATCGACCACAACAGGAGGCCCATCCAGACGTGTGGATGTCGCATCATTGCGGGTTCCCCTTATCGTTCTTGTTATCCCGCCGGCTTTCACCAGAGGCAAGGGAGCGGCTGCATCAGACTACGAACTTGAATCGCCGGGCCTTGCTGCGTGGGCAGTCGGGCGTCATCAGCTAACTCCATTCAATGGCGAGTATAGACAGCGGCTGAAAAATGCAATGTGCGGACGTAAATCGAATGAAACAGCTGGCACTTGCGTTCCAGGGCACGAATGGAGAAGGATGCAGACGAGTGGTGGCAAACCGATATAACGCCGGTGCATCAAGGATGAAATAATTATGACAAATGCGTCTTAGCATTTTTCGTAAGCCAGCTAAGTTATGTCTTCCCTATTTCATTGCCTTGTTTCCTGGAGTTTTCATGAACACCGCCGCATTGCGCGAGCAGATCCACATAGCCCGACAACACGAGATCGAAACCGGAAAGCTGACCCGTCAGCTCGAAAGCCAACTGCAACACCTGCACCCGGCCATTCAGTTGCCGGAAACCGACGCCAACGGCGTGCTGACGCGTTTTGTCGCCGCCTACATCGATGAAGTGCCAGATCTGCTGGATGCAGCCAATGAAGTCGCCAGGGAAGCGGGAATCGAATCGCAGATCAAACCGGTGCTGAAAATCGCCGAACAGTACTTTCTCCAGCCGCCGGTCGGCCTGGACAGTCTGCTGGACGAAGCCTATCTGGCGCACCGTTTTGTCGAAGAGGTCAACGACCTGTACATCAAGCATTTCGGCCAGCCACTGATCCCCCTGGACATGACGGTCGCCAATCTGATTGCTCACCAGTTGCTCGGTGAGGAATTTGCCAACCAACTCGATGAAGTGGTGCATCACGCGGTGGACAGCATGCTCGACGACGACAGCTTTGCGCTGGAGTCGGTGGAAGCCTACCGCGAGAAACTCAGCAGCCCGGACACCGGTGCGGCGTGGAAACGCTGGCCGTGCATGAGTCGCCGTCTGGGCGTGGGCCTGGAGCTGGATCAGCCGGCCGCATAACCCGGAGTTGCATGCAATTCAAATGTGGGAGCGGGCTTGCTCGCGAAAGCGGTGTGTCAGTCAAAATTAATGTCGACTGATCCACCGATTTCGCGAGCAAGCCCGCTCCCACAGGGGGTATTTCCAAGTCAGGTTTTTAGCCAGCAGCACCTATTCCGGTCGTGGTGCGGATCCGCCCCTCAAGCCGTCGCTTCAACCCGCGCGACTCGATCAACAGTTTCGCCCCCTTCGCCGCATTCGCCCGGCCCCACTCTTCAAGCAGTTCCAGACACGAATGGTCGATGTAGCTCAGGTTGTTGAGTGGCACATGCACCGTCGTGCCCGGCGGAATGCTGCCCAGTACCTGAGTCAGCGCCGGCACTTTGAGGAACGTCGCGGCGCCCACCAGACGCAACTCCATTTCCCCTTCCTGCGGCAGATCGATCAGGCTGATTTTCAGGCGCGAGGCCTTGAACGCCAGTTTCAACAAAGTCAGGCCGAAACCGATCAATACGCCCGTCAACAGGTCGGTGAAGATGATCGCCAGCGCCGTGGCGGCGTAGGTGAACATCGGCATCCGGCCATAACGCCCCAGACCACGGAACGCCTTGAGATCCACCAGTTTGAAACCGGTGTAGACCAGAACGCCCGCCAGACTCGCCACCGGAATGCTCTGCAGCAGGCTCGACAGCAACAACACGAACGCCAGCAGCCAAAGGCCATGGAAAATCGTCGAATAGCGTGTGGTGGCGCCGGCCTGGACGTTGGCCGAACTGCGTACGATCACCCCGGTCATCGGCAGCGCGCCGACCAGACCGCAGAGCATGTTGCCGACGCCTTGCGCCGACAGCTCACGGTCGAAATCCGAACGCGGGCCGCTGTGCATGCGATCCACCGCGGCGGCGGACAGCAGGGTTTCGGCGCTGGCGATGAAGGCCACTGCGAACGCGGCAATCAGCAGCGTCGGGTCGGCCAGGCTCAGCAGATCCGCCGGTTTCAACCAGTCGATGGCTTCGGCCAGATTCGCCGGCACTTCAACCCGCTTCACTTGCAGCGCCAGCAAAAGGCTGGCACCTGTCGCCAGCCCGACACCGAGCAGCGCGCCCGGAATGAAACGCAGCGAATGGGGGCGGAATTTCTCCCACAGCCACATCACCGCGATGGTCGACAGCCCGAGCAGCCCGGCCTGCCAGCCAACGGACGGCAGGGCCTGCGCCACCGCGCCGGGGAATGCCGTGAGGTTGTCGAGACCTGAAGGTTTCGGTGACGCATCGAGCATCACATGCACCTGTGAGAGCACGATCAACACACCAATACCGGCAAGCATGCCGTACACCACCGCTGGCGCCGTGACCCGGAACCAGCAGCCGAGCTTCAGACGTCCCGCTACCAGTTGCAGGAAACCGGCGAGCAGCAGGATCGGCCCGAGCATCTCGATACCGTGCTGACGCACCAGTTCGAATACCAGCACCGCCAGACCCGCTGCCGGCCCGCTGACCTGTAACGGCGAACCCGCCAGCCAGCCCACCACCAGACCGCCGATGATCCCGGTGATCAGACCTTTGGCCGGTGGCAGCCCCGAAGCAATGGCAATGCCCATGCACAGCGGCAGGGCGACCAGAAACACAACCACCGAAGCGAGCAGCTCCCGTGGCAACACAGCTTTCAATTGAGCCGCACGCATGATGACTCTCCCGAAGTTTTCTTCAGGCGTGGCGAAGCCGAGTCGCTTGAACTGCGACCGGCGTCAGACCACACGGATGTTTAGGAGGATTCAGAAGCGCGCTTTGGGCGTCGCCACCGGAATCGGATGGCTGCCGTCCAGCGGCAGGAAGCGTCCCTGATCCGCGTCGTAAGCTTTGATTTCGCTGGTTTCGATGTTGTAGACCCAGCCATGGATGAACAGATGACCGTTCGCCATGCGCGAGGCTACCGAAGGATGGGTACGCAAGTGCTGCAGTTGGGCGATGACGTTCTCCTCGGTGAGGATCGGCATGCTTTCTTTTTCGTCGGTGCAGTTGCAGTTGTCATGCACCATGGTTTTCGCGACTTCGGCGTGGCGCAGCCAGGCTTTGACCGTCGGCATTTTTTCCAGGCTGTGCGGATTGAGTACCGCGCGCATGGCGCCGCAATCGGAGTGACCGCAAATGATGATGTGCTGCACGCCAAGGGCCAGTACCGCGTATTCGATGGCGGTGGATACGCCACCGTTCATCTGGCCGTAGGGCGGCACGACATTGCCGACGTTACGGGTCACGAACAGATCGCCGGGGGAGCTCTGGGTGATCAGTTCGGGCACGATGCGCGAGTCGGCGCAAGTGATGAACATCGCCCGTGGCGACTGGGCCGTGGCGAGTTTCTTGAAGAGTTCTTCCTGCTGGGGGAAGACCTCATGATGAAAATGCAAAAAGCCGTCAACGATATGTCGCAGTGCTGCATCGGCGGAATCCGCCCCGGGGACGGCTTGCGCCGACGCAGCCAACGGCTGTTTATCCTTGTCACTCATGATTCATCCTCTTTGGCGGATTCGGGGAGTCATTCCCGTGTATTCCGGTATGAAGCCAGTGGCTGTTTAAAACATCCGGGCCGTCCTGACCCGTCAGTCACTCGATGAACAAGGTAACCGCCGAAACTTAACTCAAACTGAATCAAGCGCTCTAGAACGTGTGTTCCAGGTCACAAAAAAGATGACTGGCGTGAACCTGGCCAGTATTTCCTTCCACTCAACCGCAGGCCAATTGTTCCTAAATCAGCGCCATCTGACGACCCGGCGGACAGAAGGCCGTGCAATCGAGATTGAAACCTTCGCGGTGATTGAGCCCCAGACGTTTGAGGGCCTTGGCGAAGCGCTGGGCGAGCAGGTCGGCGAATGGCCCTTCACCGCGCATGCGTGCGCCAAAACGGCTGTCGTACAGTTCGCCGCCACGGCTCTGGCGGATCAGGCTCAACACATGGGCGGCCCGCTGCGGGTAGTGTGCCTCAAGCCATTCCTCGAACAGCGGCGCCACTTCCAGCGGCAGGCGCAGCATCATGTAGGCGGCGCTCTGGGCACCGGCAGCGTGGGCTTCGGTCAGCAGGTTCTCGATTTCGCTGTCGTTGATCATCGGAATCATCGGCGAGCACAGCACGCCGACCGGAATCCCCGCCTCGCGCATCACCCGGATCGCCCGCAACCGGGCCTTGGGCGCGGCGGCGCGGGGTTCGAGGATGCGTTTGAGTTCATCGTCCAGGGTGGTGAGGCTGATCATCACCGCCACCAGCCGTTGCTGCGCCAGCTCGGTGAGCAGATCGAGGTCGCGCAGGATCAGCGAGCCCTTGGTGACGATGGTCACCGGGTGTCGATAGCGCAGCAGCACTTCGAGGGTCTGGCGGGTGATTTTGTGTTCGCGTTCGATCGGTTGATACGGGTCGGTGTTGGAACCCAGATTGATCGGTGCGCACTGATAGCCTTTCTTGCCAAGCTGTTCCTCCAGCACTTGGGCGGCATTGGTCTTGGCGATCAGCTTCGTTTCGAAATCCAGCCCCGGCGACATGTCCCAATAGGCGTGGCTCGGCCGTGCGTAGCAATAGATGCAGCCATGCTCGCAACCGCGATAGGGATTGATCGAACGGTCGAAGGGCAAGTCCGGCGAGGTGTTGCGGGTGATGATGGTCTTTGCCGTCTCGAAGCTGACTTCGGTGCCCTGGGTCAGTGGCACTTCCTGATACCAGCCATCGTCCTCGGCCACCGAACGACTCGGTGCGAAGCGGTTGTGCGGGTTGGTGGCGGTGCCGCGACCGCGCGGGGGAAGAGGGGTAGACATGGCAGCGCCTCGATACTGTTTGTATGTACAGTATCGAGGCGCTGTCGATCTGACTAGTGCCGTTGGGCGAACAGTCAGTTGTGCTGTGTCACCTGGCCGAGGTCATCGTTCGAGGTTTGCTTCATATCGTCCTTGCGCAATTCGGCGACGTCAGCGGCCTTGACTGGCGCGCCCTTGTTGCCCCAACTGCCACGAATAAAGCTCACCACATCCGCCACTTCCTGATCCGACAGACGCCAGGCGAAGCCAGGCATGGTGAAGGTCGACGGCGCGGTGTGCGTCGCAGGCAATGTGCCGCCCTTGAGCACGATGTGAATCAGCGAGGTCGGGTCATCCGATTGCAACACCGGGTTGCCCGCCAGCGCCGGGAACACCCGGGTGTAGCCATTGCCGTCGGTACGGTGGCACGCCGCGCAGTTGTCGATGTACACCGACGCGCCGCGCTGACTGTCATCACCGTTCCACAAGGCTTTGGCAGCTTTCTCATCGTATTGATGCGGCTGGTCGGCAGGATCGTTGGCCGGCAGCGATTTCAGGTAACGGGCGATTGCGGTCAGGTCGGCGTCGGTCATGTACTGCATGCTGTGGGTGACCACGTCGCTCATGCCGCCGAATACCGCGCTGCGGTCGCTACGGCCGGTCTTGAGGAACTGCACCAGTTGCTCTTCGCTCCAGCTGCCGAGGCCGTCCTTGTGGTCGCCACGCAGGCTCTTGGCGATCCAGCCTTCCAGCGGCGCACTGCCTGACAGAAAGCTGCTGCCTTCGGCCGCGCTCAGGGATTTTTCCTGCATGGTCAGGGCCCGGGGCGTATGGCAGGCGCCGCAATGTCCGAGGCCTTCCACCAGATAAGCCCCACGGCTGACGACGGCATCGTCCGACGCGGGTTTGTAGTCCTCGACCTTCGGCGCGAACAGCCAGCGCCAGCCCATCAGCGGCCAGCGCATGCTCAACGGCCACGGGATGTCGCTGGCCTTGTTTTCCTGTGCCACCGGTTTCACGCCGTGCATGAAGTAGGCGTAGAGCGCCTGCATGTCGGTTTCGCTGACACGGGCGTAGGACGGGTACGGCATCGCCGGGTACAAGGTGCTGCCGTTTTTGGCCACGCCATGACGCACGGCCTGGTCGAAGTCCTCGAAGCTATAGTCACCGACGCCGGTTTTATCCGGAGTAATGTTGGTCGAGTAGATCGTGCCGATCGGGGTTTCCATCGGCAGGCCGCCGGCGAACGGCTTGCCGTCCTTGGCCGTGTGGCAAGCCACGCAGTCACCGGCACGGGCGAGGTATTCGCCTTGTGTGATCAAGGATTGATCAATTTCGGCGCCGTGGGCGGCAGTGCTGCCGAGCAGCGCCAGGGTCGCGATAACGAGAGTCTTCATGGTCATCGCTCCTTAAGCCTGAACCAGCGGGCCGGGGTTTTTCAGGTATTGCTCGCGGATCGCTTTCGCCGACCAGTAGGTCAGTGCGGCGACCAGCCCGGTCGGGTTGTAACCCAGGCCCTGTGGGAATGCCGAGGCACCCGGGACGAACACGTTGTGCACATCCCAGCTCTGCAGGTAGCGGTTCAGCGCGCTGGTCTTCGGATCGGTACCCATGATCGCGCCACCGTTGAGGTGGGTGGTCTGGTAGGACGCGGTGTTGAAGTGTTCGCCGACTTTCTTGCCAAGCACGGCAATGGCTTTCGGGCCCATGGCTTGCGCGACCTTGCCCATTTTCTCGACCATGAAGCGGTTCATCTTGATGTCGTTTTCCTGCCAGTCGAAGGTCATCCGCAGCAGCGGCAGGCCGTAGGCGTCGCGGTACACCGGGTCCAGATCGAGGTAGTTGCCCCGGTAGGACTGATGCGCACCGTGAGCGTCCATCGACACCTGGTGGGTGTAGTAATCGGCGGTGGCGCGTTTCCAGTCGCTGCCCCAGGCCGGCGTGCCCGGCGGGTTGGAGGTGCCGGCAATCGGACGGCTGCCAGCCTGGTTGACCCACATCGGCGAGCCACCGACGAACCCGTGGGGGCCGTGGTCGAAGTTGTCGGCGTTGAAATCGTCCAGCGCCACGCCGTTGCCACCGGCGCCGATGAAGTTGTTGGTGTGGGTGTCCTTGTCGAAGAACGCCTTGATGGTCGCCATGTTCTGGTAGGCGAAGTTACGCCCGACCACACCTTCGCCGCTGACCGGGTCGTACGGCTTGCCGATGCCGGAGAGCAGCATCAGGCGCACGTTGTGTAACTGGAATGCGCCGAGGATCACCAGATCCGCCGGTTGCTCGATCTCGCGACCCTGGCCGTCGATGTAGGTGACGCCGGTGGCTTTGGTTTTCGTGCTGTCGAGGTTGACCCGCAACACGTGGGCGTTGGGCCGCAGTTCGAAATTCGGCAGCGGTTTCAGCGCTGGCAGAATGTTCACGTTCGGCGAGGCCTTGGAATACATGTAGCAAACGTAACCGCTGCAAAAACCGCAGAAGTTGCACGGGCCCATCTGTGCGCCGTAAGGGTTGGTGTACGGCCCCGAAGTATTCGCGGAAGGCAGGTTGTAGGGTTTGTAACCGACTTCTGTGGCCGCTTTGCCGAACAGCTGTGCTGAAACCGTGTTCTTCTGCGCTTCCAGCGGGAACGGGTTCGAGCGATCCGGGGCGTACGGGTTGCCGCCCTTGCCCTGACCGACCAGTTGGCCTTTCACGGTCCAGGCCTGGCCGGAGGTGCCGAAGACTTTTTCGGCGAAATCGAAGAACGGTTCCAGCTCTTCATAACTGACGCCGAAGTCCTGAATAGTCATGTCCTTGGGGATAAAGCTTTTGCCGTAGCGCTCTTCGTAGTGGCTGCGCATGCGCAACTCGATCGGGTCGACACGAAAGTGCACGCCCGACCAGTGCAGGCCGGCACCGCCCACGCCATTGCCCGGCAGGAACGCGCCCAACTGGCGATTCGGCAGAGCGATGTCGTTGACGCTGTGGCGGATGGTGACGGTTTCCTTGGAGATGTCCTGGAAGAGTTTTTTCCGCACGCTGTAGGTGAGTTCGTCGATCACCTGGGGATAGTTGCCGTCAGGGTAGGTGTCCTGCATCGGCCCGCGCTCCAGCGCCAGCACGTTGAGGCCTGCCTCGGTCAGCTCTTTGGCCATGATCGCGCCCGTCCAGCCGAAACCGACGATCACTGCGTCGACCTTCTTCATTACCGTTGCCATGCTCACGCCCTCTCGCCGCGAATCGAAACTGCCGGGAAGGGGTATTGCTCGTTGCGTTCCACCCAATCCATGAAATCGGCGCGGGCGCCGGGAAAGCCGATCATGGTCCAGCCGACCATGCCTTTATTGCCGCCGTGGATCGGATCGCAGAAGAACCCTTCCTTGGTGTTTTGCAGCAGCAGATTGA
Organism: Pseudomonas sp. 58(2021); assembly: GCF_017491585.1. Taxonomy (NCBI): domain Bacteria; kingdom Pseudomonadati; phylum Pseudomonadota; class Gammaproteobacteria; order Pseudomonadales; family Pseudomonadaceae; genus Pseudomonas; species Pseudomonas sp. 58(2021). Next base: position 28,909 of record NZ_JAFGYZ010000025.1, on the reverse strand, counting down.
AGAAAATCTTCGCCGGAACGCTGTCGAATTGCGGTTTTCCGGCTTCAAGCTGCTTGAGCAGATCGTCTCGGGTAGCGCTGTCTTGCTCGGCAAATGTTTTACCGTTGAGGGATTTTGCCCACTGATCCGTGGCGGCGATGCCGAGGCGATAGATCTCTTTCGGCACCAGTTTGCTCTGCCAGCCCATCTCCGGCGCCGCATCGGCGTTGAACGGGCCCTGCATGTACCAAAGGGCACCGGCGGCGTACGGCGTGTTCATCTGACGGTCGATGTATTCCGGCACGCCAGCCTCGAGAGCGCCAGGGCCCTGGGCATCGCTGGGGATCAATTGCGCGACGGCGGCATTGATGAACGCCCACTCTTCGGCGGTGAAGTAACTCGGCTGATAGACGCCCGCGTCAGTGACGCCCGGTTTTGCCGGCGCCGCAGCCGGTGCGCTTTGCGGGGCGGCTTGCAGCACGCTGCTGCCCAGGCCGGTGCCGGCGAGGGTGACCACCGGGATCAGGGTCAGGGATTTGCGCAAAAACTCACGCCGCGGGTTGTCTCGATCTTGATCAGACATGGGGATGCACCTCATCAGGCATTGATGGTTATCAGCCGTTTCTGAGGACGGCTTTGAAGTGGTTGGTTGCGACGTGGCTGGAAATGACCCGGAAAAGGGGGACGCGCCTGCAACATGATGTGACAAATGGTAGCAGGCTAACCAATCGGATGAATCGATTCGGCCGAAAAAAGCCCGAATTTTCGACGAAGGAAGTGCCTGGCTTCACGTTTCTTTGACAATCGCCTCACAGGGATTTGACTGGACAACCCGCAAGCTGCGGCCCTACTGACGAATCCCACACGGTTACCGCACAGCATGTCCTTGAAGCGTTTTTCCTCCGCGATCTGTTTCTCGCTGTTTGCCCTGCTCGGCTCGATCCCGGCCCATGCCGCAGATGCGCCGGTTTCCCGCCCTCCGGAATGGGCGCAACCGGTCGAAGTGAAATACAACTTCTTCCAGATGTCGCCCACGCTCTATCGCAGTGCGCTGCCTGACGCCGGTGCCGTGCCGTTGCTGCAAAAACTGAAAGTGGCCACGGTCATCAATTTCCTGCCGGAGGCGGACTCGAGCTGGCTGAATGCCCCTGGCATCAATCAGGTGCAACTGCCGTATCGCACCAATCACGTCGATGACAGCGATGTCCTCAAGGCCTTGCGCGCCATTCAGACCGCCGAAGCCAACGGTCCGGTGTTGATGCATTGCAAGCACGGCTCCGACCGTACCGGCCTGATGGCGGCGATGTACCGCATCGTGGTGCAGGGCTGGAGCAAGGAAGACGCCCTGAACGAAATGACCCAGGGCGGTTTCGGTGAAAGCGGTCACTTCAAGGACGGGGTGCGCTACGTGATGCAGGCTGATGTCGACAAGCTGCGCACCGCGCTGGCCAATGGCGATTGCAGCACCAGTGCGTTCGCTACCTGCTCGATGAAGAGCTGGTTCCAGACCGTCAATCTGAAATAACCCGCCGGGTGATGGGGCGGCCGGGGCAAAGCTCTTCAGCGACCGGCCGGCCAATGAACGCCTCCACCGCTTCCAGCAACGGGCGCCCGGCCCCGGGCGCAAAGAACGTTTCCCGGAACGCCCGGCCGGTCTGCGCCCTGAACACCCAGTCAAGACTGAAGCGTTTGAACGCTTCCTGAGCCAGCACCCCTGACCAGACATAGGCGTAAACCGAAGCGTCGTACTGGGTCACCATGTAATCGAAACCATTGGCGAACCGGTGACTGTCGGGCAGTTGCAGATGACCCATCGTGCGCTGCACGTCGGCGCAAACCTCTTCGACAGAGCGACCGTCGCCGAGAGTGGCGTGCAGCTCGAAGTCGATGATCGCTCCCATCAGTAGCAAAGCCTGTTGCCGACTGGAGTGGGCCTGACTGGCCGAGAGTGCCGCGTCGACCCGTGCAGCGCTCAAGCGCTCGCCAGTCTGGAAATGCGCACCGAGCCACAGCACGAACTCCCGCGACTGGCACCACTGTTCGAACAGCTGTCCGGAAAACTCCGCCGCCTCATGGCCCAGTTGCAAAATGCCGGACAGCGTGTGATGGGGCGAGCGCGTCAATACGTGTTGAAGGCAGTGGCCGAACTCATGAAAAAGTACTCGTAGCTCATTGAGCTCCAGTCGGCATGGATGGCCGTCGGTGGCCGGTGTGAAATTGCTGTAGAGCACGGCAATGGGGAGCGCCGGCCGGCCTTCGACGTTGATCCGACGGTTGCGTAGCGTGAAGGTGCCAGCGTAATCCGCAGCGTTATCGCGATGAAACGGGTCGAGGTAGATGTAGCCGATGACCTGTTCATGCTCGCGGATTTCCAGCAGTCGCACATCGTCATGCCAGTGGTTTGCGCCGATCTGTTCGACGATACGGATCCCGAACATGCGCTCGCAGAACAGGCAGAGTCGGAGCAGGGTGCCATCGAACGCGAAATAATCACGTAGGTTATCCAGTGCTCCGGGAAACTGTTGCTGACGCCATTGCTCGGCGAGGAAGTCTTCGTCCCATGGCTGGATACGGTCGATTCCGCATTGGCGGGCGAAGGCGGCCAGTTGTTTTGCGTCCTGCTCCAGGATGGGGATCAATTGCGCAACCTGGCACTGGAGAAAATCCCTGACCCAGGTCGTCGTTCCGGCCATGCTTTTTGCCAGACTCAGTTGCGCGGCGTTTTCGTGGCCAAGCAAGCGAGCTTTCTGTTGGCGCAAGGCAAGCAGCTTTGTCAGCACCGGACCGTTGTCGAAGCGTCCGGCCAGTGGTCCCTGATCGGAGGCGCGGGTCGCGTAGGCAACACAGCATTCCTCGCGCAGGGCACGATTCTCGGCGTATTTGAGGATGTGCTGACAGGTGTTCTGGTCCAGGCGAATCAGCCAGCCGCCATGGCCGGCCTGGCGGGCGTTGAGTGCCAGGCGTTCCTTCATCGCCGGAGACAGGCCTGCAAGCAACGTCGGGTCGTCGACACGTTTGCTCCAGGTCTCGGTCCAGCGTTCGAGGTGGGTCAGAAAACTGAATTCCAGACCGCCGATCTCAAGCTTCAACCGGGCCAGTTCCTGCTGCTGCGCAGTGGGAAGCTCGATGCCGGACTGTCTGAATTTGCGCAGTACCCGCGCCAGCACGGTCTTGCGTGACTCATCGAAACCGGCCGCCACCGAGCTCTGCGCCAAACGCTGGTAAGCCTCGAACAACGGGCGATTTCGGGCTTTTTCAGAGCGATAGTGGTTGATCGCGAGATGAGCCTTGGCGCTTTCCACGAGCCAGTCGGCATCGTCGGATCTGACCGTGGACAGTGTTTCGAGAATCGACCGGAATTCACCGATGCGGGCATCGGCTTCGTCGATGCTCAGTACCAGATCGTCCCAACCGGGATTTTCCAACTGAGTGTCGAGCACTTGCGTAATGATTCGTCGCTGGTCGTCGATGAGGGTGTTGATCGCCGGCAGCAGATGTTCAGCGCGAATCGCCGGCCAGGGCGGCAGGATCCAGTGTTGCAGGAGGGGGTTGGAGTCGGGCATGGCAACTTCCTTCGAGGCATGGCGGAAACGGCCAGCCTACGAAGCAAGTGCAGGGGACAGGTGTTAAGCCAATACCACCTTCCACCGCAGCTCGGTGGAAGGTGGTGCCGGATCAGTGTTGCTCGTCAGGTTTTTTCTTCAGCTTCGGGTTCGGGAAGAACTGCACCGCCTGAACCGTCTTGTCCGGTGCAGGCTTGAGCGCGCTGGTGTTGACCCGCGTGCCCAGTTCTTTCGGCACCGACAGCCCTTGGGCATTCAGCGTATCGCTGTAGCCGCACGCCACGCATTCGCGGTGCGGGACATCGTCCTCGCTCCACATCATCAGTTTGTCCGGCTCGCTGCACGCCGGGCAGACCGCCCCGGCGATAAAGCGTTTTTTGGTCTTCACGGGTGCCTCACTCATGCTGCCGCGTCCTCACTCAGGCCGCTGTGGCGCAAGAGTGCGTCAATCGACGGCTCACGGCCACGGAAGTCGACGAACAGCACCATCGGCTCCTGCGAGCCGCCACGGGCGAGGATCGCTTCGCGGAAGGCGCGACCGGTGTCAGCATTGAGCACACCGTCTTCTTCGAATTTGGAGAAGGCATCTGCCGACAGCACTTCCGCCCACTTGTAGCTGTAGTAACCCGCCGCGTAACCGCCGGCGAAGATGTGCGCAAAGCTGTTCGGGAAGCGGTTGTAGGCCGGAGGACGCATCACCGACACCTCGTCACGCACGCCTTCAAGCACCTGCGCGACGCTGCGGCCGTCGCCGTGGGTGGCGTGCAGTTCGAAGTCGAACAGCGAGAATTCCAGCTGACGCACCATCATCAGGCCGGACTGGAAGTTCTTCGCGGCGAGCATTTTTTCCAGCAGGTCTTGCGGCAGTGGCTCGCCGGTTTCGTAATGACCGGAAATCAGCGCCAGGCCTTCCGGCTCCCAGCACCAGTTTTCCATGAACTGGCTTGGCAGCTCGACTGCGTCCCACGCCACGCCGTTGATGCCCGATACGCCGGCATGCTCGACGCGGGTCAGCAGGTGGTGCAGGCCGTGGCCGAACTCGTGGAACAGGGTGGTCACTTCATCGTGGGTCAGCAGCGCAGGCTTGCCGCTGTCGGCCGGGGTGAAGTTGCACACAAGGTTGGCTACCGGACTTTGCAGCACGCCGTCGACGGTGCGGCGACGGTCGCGGGCGCCGTCCATCCAGGCACCGCCACGCTTGTTGGCGCGGGCGTAGAGGTCGAAGAAGAAGCGGCCGACGTGCTGACCGTTTTCCTTGATCTCGAACAGGCGCACGTCCGGGTGCCAGGTGTCGAAGCCTTTCAGTTCAGCGATTTCGATGCCGTACAGACGCTGAACGATAGCGAACAGCCCGCCCAGCACTTTGTCGATCGGGAAGTAAGCGCGCAGGTTTTCCTGGGCGACGCTGTAGCGTTGTTCACGGAGTTTTTCACCGTAGAAACCGCTGTCCCAGCTTTGCAGATCGGCGCAGCCCTGCTCGGCGGCGTAAGCCTTGAGCTGTTGCAGATCCTGGGCGGCAAATGGTTTGCTGCGCTTGGCCAGGTCACGCAGGAAGCTCAGCACCTGATCGCTGGACTCAGCCATTTTGGTCGCCAGGCTCAGTTCGGAGAAGCTGGAGAAACCGAGCAGTTTGGCCAGCTCCTGACGCAGGTCGAGGATTTCGTCCATCACCGGGCCGTTGTCGTTCTGGCCGGCGTTCGGACCTTGATCCGACGCACGGGTGCAGTAGGCGGCGTAAACTTCTTCGCGCAGCGCACGGTCCTGGGCGTAGGTCATCACCGCGTAGTAGCTCGGGAACTCCAGGGTGATCAGCCAGCCGTCGAGGCCTTTGGCCTGTGCGGCAGCAGCCATTTGCGCCTTGGCCGAATCAGTCAGGCCGGCGAGGGCGGCTTCGTCGGTCAGGTGCTTGGTCCAGGCCTGGGTGGCGTCGAGCAACTGGTTGGAGAAGCGGCTGCCCAGCTCGGACAGCTTGCTCTGCACTTCGGCGTAGCGTTTCTGTTCGGCTTCCGGCAGGTCGATGCCCGAGAGGCGGAAATCGCGCAACGCGTGTTCCAGAATGGTTTTCTGCGCCACGTCGAAACCGGCGGCTTCCGGGCTGTTGGCCAGGGCTTCATAGGCCTGGAACAGCTCGCGGTTCTGGCCCATCTCGGTGGAGTAGGCGCTCAATGCCGGCAGGCACGACTCGTAGGCTTCACGCAGTTCGGCGCTGTTGCACACGGCATTGAGGTGGCTGACCGGACTCCAGGCAGCGCCCAGGCGATCATTGAGTTCGTCCATCGCCAGCACCAGCCCGGCCCACGTCGGGTTCTGGCCCTGGGTCTTGAGGATGTCGGCGATGGCGGCGCGGTTGTCGGCCAGGATGGTTTCGATGGCCGGCTGCACGTGTTCGGCACGGATCGCGGAGAACGGCGGCAGGTCGTAGGACTGCAGAAGAGGGTTGTTCACGCTCACGGTTGGCACCTTGGCTGGAAGAAACATGCGCCCATCTTAATTACAATCGACCCCCACCGCAGCTATCGGCGACAGAGAGAGAACTAATCGTGTCCCTTCGCAAGTACCAGAATCACACCCCACGCTTGGGCCAAGGCGCTTTTGTCGACGGCTCGGCGGTGGTGATCGGCGACGTCGAAATCGGTGAAGACAGCTCCGTATGGCCGCTGACCGTGATCCGTGGCGATATGCACCGCATCCGCATCGGTGCCCGCACCAGCGTGCAGGATGGCTGCGTGTTGCACATCACCCACGCCGGCCCGTTCAACCCGGACGGCTTCCCGCTGTTGATCGGCGATGACGTGACCATCGCCCACAAGGTCATGCTTCATGGCTGCACCGTCGGCAGTCGCGTGCTGATCGGCATGGGCAGCATCGTCATGGACGGCGCGGTGGTCGAGGACGACGTGATCATCGGTGCCGGCAGCCTGGTGCCACCGGGCAAGCGCCTGGAAAGCGGTTTCCTGTACGTGGGCAGCCCGGTGAAACAGGTTCGCCCGCTGACCGACAAGGAAAACGCCTTTTTCACCTACAGCGCGGCGAACTACGTGAAGCTCAAGGACTTGCATCTGGCCGAAGGCTACGACCAGCTCTGACTTTTCTCTCTATTGCCCGGGATTTTTCATGCATTACCAGACCGTACTGTTCGACCTCGACGGCACCCTCACCGATCCGCGTGAGGGCATCACCCGTTCCATCCAGTTCGCGCTGGCCAAACTCGGCATCGATGAGCCGGACCTGACCAGACTGGAACACTTCATCGGCCCGCCGCTGTTGCAGGCGTTCATGCAGTTCTATGGTTTTGATGAAGCGAAGGCGTGGGAGGCGGTTAATTTCTATCGCGAGCGCTTCAAGGTCACCGGCCTGTACGAGAATCGGGTGTTCGAAGGCGTCACGCCGTTGCTGGAAACCTTGAGCGGCCAGGGGCGGCAGTTGTACATCGCGACTTCGAAACCTTGGGTATTTGCTCGGGAAATCGCCCGGCACTTCGATTTCGCCCGACATTTCAAGGTGATCTACGGCAGCGAATTGGACGGTACCCGCACCAACAAGGTCGAACTGATTGCTCACTTGATCGCCGAGGAAGGGCTGGATCCGGCCAATACGCTGATGATCGGTGATCGCAAACACGATTTGATCGGCGCACGCAGCAATGGTCTGGACGCGGCGGCCGTGGGTTACGGTTTTGGCAGTTTTGAAGAGTTGAATGCAGAGGCGCCGGCTTATCACTTCGAGACTTTGGATCAGTTGCATCAGGCATTTTTGCAGCGCTGATGAATCAGCCATCGCGAGCAGGCTCGCTCCCACAGTGACCGCGTTTCAGTACCGGAACTCGGTTTCCTGTGGGAGCGAGCCTGCTCGCGATGGGGCCAAAAAGCCGCAGTAGGTTTATGAGCCTGCCAGCACTTTCAGAGCCGACTTACGCTCAACGACTGGCAAGCCACCCAACTTCTCGACTTCTGTGTAAAACCTGACCCAATCCCCATCGACCTGTCTGAACAACGCCGCAAACGCCGGCACCCACTGGTCATACAGCCCGAACGGCAACAGCCGCGCATTGTTCAGCGGTGCTTTGACCCAGGCGTCATAGCGTTTGTCCCCGGCCCACTGGCTGTCGCGCATCACCCGATAGTCCCGGCGAAACCGTTCGAACTCGGCAGTCTTGCGTTCGCGCATCTGCTCGACGGAAATCGGTTGGGCGTACAGCTTCTCCAGTCGGACACGGGTATCGAGGATCAGTTGAATGAACTGGTCACGACGTTTGAGTTGAGCGTCATTTTCTGGCGGCAAGCCACGAAACGCCCGCCACTGCCGGGTGCCTTCCTGCTCGACAAACGTGGCGTAGGACTCGTTGAACTCGGTGTCGTCCTTCACATAGAAACGTTGATGGCCCAGCTCATGGAAGATCAGCGTGGCCAACCGTTCATCGCCCCAGCCCATCATCGAATTGAGGATCGGGTCATTGAACCAGCCCAGGGTCGAATAGGCTTCGACACCGCCAATCGACACGTCCATGCCTTGCAGGCGCTGAATCGCTGCCTCGCCCCGCGCCGCGCTCTGGCTGTAGTAGCCGCGATAGGCCACGCAGCCGGCAATCGGGAAGCAGTGGTTCTGCGGGCTCAGGGAAAACTCCGGGGTGGCGAAGACATTCCACACCACATACGGCCGGTGGATGTCGGCGTACAGGCGATAGCTCTGGTTGTCGGGCAGGTGCAGGTGTTGGCTGGCGAAATCCCGGGCCTTCTGCGACTGGGTCAGGTGGGCGCGCAGTGTGGCGTCCCGGCTCGGGTCGGCGATCACCTTGGCCACCGGCTCTCGCGCCCGCAGCAATTGCAGTTGACCGCTGGCCAGCTGGCTGTAATAGCCAACGCTGGAACAACCGTTGAGCAACAAAAACAACACACCCGGAAACAAAACCCGCAAAACGCGATCAAGTAACCCAAGGCTTGGAAACGGCCTGACCACAATAAGAACATCCCTGGAAAGTCTGATCGCAAGACTATCCCGCCCATTGGAGCTTCGCCATGCGCATCTTGATACTGACGGGAGGCCTGCTGACGCTGGCCGGTTGTGCCGGATTCGGAATGCCCACCCCTGACCCCTCGCAAGCCTGGATCGATCTGGACGCCCGGCAACAGGACACGGCGCTGCAAGCGCTGGAAGTCGACAGGAAGGCCGCCGTCGACAAACGTTACTTTGAAGTTCAGCCCGGCAGTCATGAACTGAAGGTGCGCTACCAGTTTCCAGTGGAGGCGACCAACATCGGCCCGGATGCCGAGCCGCTGTGGCGCGATTGTCAGTTGAGCCTGAAATTCACGGACTTCAACGCCGGCCAGCGCTATCAGCTCCAGGCTGGCTACATCGGTTTCCGGCCGTGGGCCAAGCTCTATGACCAACAGAAAAATGTAGTCGGCCAAGGCAAACCGGCAGGCTGCCAGCGCACCTGATCGGCGTTATGCTGGATGTCCGAGTTCACGGACATTCATCATGCGCAAGTCAATGCTGTTGCTGGTTGCCGGTGTGCTCGCCGGTTGTCAGACGCCGATGCCCCCGGTCGACCCGAGCATGGCCTGGGTCGAGTTCTCCACGCCGACCCCCGGCGGGAAACTGCTGATGGCCGAGCGTCTCGACAAGCAGAGCTTGAATGACGGGCGTTTTTTCCAGGTAACGCCCGGCAGCCATGAGTTGCTGGTGCGTTTCGATTTCGAGGCGCCTGGTGGAGGCGGCGGTCTGTTGAACGACCCCGTGGAGCGTCTGTGCTACCTGACCATCCGCTTCGACCATTTCGAAGCGGGTCAGCGTTACGTGTTGGAGGGTCGCTCCCTGATGTTTACTCCCAGTGCCCGGCTGTATAACGCCAAGCGGGAAATCGTCGCCGAGGATCGCGACACCTATTGCGCCATCTAGCGTGAATCAGCGGTCGTTCTTCTGATAGATGATGGCTTTGGTGCCGTTGTCGCAGGTGCCGACGATCATGGCGACGTCGTGTTTTTCAGCCTCCTCTTTGGACACTATCTCCAGGGTGTAGGAGGGCACGGCATTCGCCTGAATCTTGATTTCGATCTCTTGCTTGAGTTCTTCGCAGTCTTTGGGCGCTGCGAAGGCCGACGTTGCCAGCACGCCACAGATAACCGCCAAGGCAAAACGTTTCATGGTTGAAGCTCCATCGAAGCAGCGCGCACGAAGATGCGCGAAAGCTGCTGTCATTTATTCGACCACATTTTTGCCTGGCGGGTTCTGATTAGGCTCAATCCCGTCAGCCAACCAGCGACGCGTCGAGACTGATTTTCGCATTCAGCACCTTGGACACCGGGCAACCTTCCTTGGCCTTGTTGCTCAGCTCTTCGAACTGCGCCTGAGTCGCGCCCGGAATCTTCGCCTTGAGAATCAGCTTCACCGCAGTGATCGCGAAACCGCCGTCAACCTGATCAAGGGTGACTTCAGCCTGGGTATCGATGCTGTCGGCCTTCAGCCCGGCGTCGCCGAGGATCATCGAGAATGCCATGGAGAAACAGCCGGCGTGGGCGGCGCCGATCAGTTCTTCCGGGTTGGTGCCCTTGCCGCCCTCGAAGCGGGCCTTGAAGCCGTACGGCGCTTCCCGCAGGACGCCGGTTTCAGTGGAGATCGAGCCGATGCCGGTTTTCAGGTCACCTTCCCAATGCGCGGATGCCTTCTTCACGATAGCCATGTGTGCCTCCTTCAATTCGGGCGCGAACGCCGCGCCGTCGTGGTTTTTGCCTGCAAGGCTTCTGAGGATAGACGCCGGAACAAAGTTCAGCTCATCTGAATCGTTGACTTTTTTAGTAGGAAATTTCGGGTCGGCTATTGAAACTCGGGTATATGCCCTTATTGCACATGACACGCTTATGAATTGGGCAGGTTTGCGTTCGCCAAGAACACACCTGCGCCCTCAATCGGAGATGCAGGTTTATGAAGCAACTGTCCGACGTAAAGTTTTCAACCCTCGATCTGGTGCCAGTGCGCGAAAACGGCAGCCCGGCGCAGTCGCTGCGCAACTCGCTGGACCTGGCGCAGCATGTCGAAAAATTCGGCTACACCCGGTTCTGGGTCGCCGAGCACCACAACATGGACGGCATCGCCAGTTCCGCCACCTCGGTTTTGCTGGGCTATCTGGCCGGCGGCACGTCGACCATCCGCGTCGGCTCCGGTGGCGTGATGCTGCCCAACCACGCGCCGCTGGTGATCGCCGAGCAGTTCGGTACCCTTGAAAGCCTGTATCCGGGGCGGATCGACCTCGGCCTGGGCCGTGCGCCGGGTTCCGATCAGATGACCGCCCGCGCCCTGCGCCGTGAGCGCTCCGGCAGTGCCGACGACTTCCCGGAAGATGTGGCCGAACTGGCGCGGTTCCTCGGCCCGCGTACGCCGGATCAACGTGTGATCGCGATGCCGGGCACCGGCACCAACGTGCCGATCTGGCTGTTGGGTTCCAGCCTGTTCAGTGCGCAACTGGCCGGCGAGCGCGGTTTGCCCTACGCCTTTGCCTCACATTTCGCACCGCGCTTCATGCACGAGGCGATTCGCGTCTACCGCAATCACTTCAAGCCATCGGCGGTGCTCGACAAGCCGTACGTGATGCTCGGCGTGCCGCTGGTGGCCGCCGACACCGACGAGCAGGCCGATTACCTGGCAACCTCGGTGTACCAGCGGATTCTCGCGCTGATGCGTGGGCAAAGTCTGGTGCAGCGTCCGCCGGTGAAAACCATGGACGGCCTGTGGCTGCCACACGAGCGTGAGGCGGTGGGTGATTTCCTCGGTCTGGCGATGGTCGGCAGTCCGCAGAAAATCCGCGCGAAACTCGAAGTGCTGGTGGAACAGACCCAGGCTGATGAACTGATCTTCACCTGCGACCTGTACGAACACGCCGATCGCCTGCATTCCTACGAGCTGCTGGCGCAGGTGATGAAGGGCTGAGGTCTGACATTCAGGCACAAAAAAAGCCGACGCATTGCGTCGGCTTCTGTTTTCCGGCGTGATCAGCCGCGGGTGTAAACGATCTCTTTGGCGCCGCCTTCGCAGGTGCCAACGACTTTGCCGCCACTGGCCGCACCCTTGTCGACAATCTCCAGCGAATACCCGGAAACGCCCTTGGCATCCAGCTTGGCCGCAATTTCAGCCTTCAGTTCTTCACAGGGCTTGCCGGCAGCAAACGCACCACCCGCAAGGCTCAACAAACCTACTGCCAACATGAACTTCTTCATCGGTCGCACTCCCTGGTCGGATTAAAAGAGGCGGGCATCAGGTCGTTTACCCGATGCGCTCACCCTGTAGCGCTTTGCCATTCCTATGGCATTCGGCCAGCGCGCAAGTTCAGAAGCGTAGTCCAAACTCAGCTGCTGGCAATCCTGAACCCGACTTTCAGAGTCACTTGAAAGTGGGCAGCCTTGCCGTCCTTGATGTGGCCGCGGGTATCGACCACTTCAAACCATTCCAGATGCTTGATGCTCTTGTTGGCCTCGGCCAGCGCGTTGTTGATGGCGTCTTCGATGCTGCTGGTGGACGAACCGACCAGCTCGACTTTCTTGTAGGTGTGATGGTCACTCATGGCGATCTCCTTGACGTGTGGAATTGAGCCTAGCAGCGATTTGCGCTGTTGATTTCGGTCGCCGGGAGAAACCGGAGTTCAGATTTTCTGCACTTTCCAGAACCCGTGAAGTCCCAAACAACACACGCCACTCATCACCAATGCAGGAGAGCCACCATGGCCAACACCTCGTTACGCAAAGCCTCGTTGCAAAGCATGGAAGCGGAGATCGAGAGTCTGCTCAAGTCGTTGGAGAGCCTGAAGGACGACGCTTCTGACGAGTCGCGCAAGACCCTCAAGGCGCTCAAGGGCAATGCTGAAAGCGCGCTGAAACACTCGCGCAGCCTGCTCAGCGATGCCTACGAAGAAGTCAAAGTCAAAACCCGGGAGACCGGGATCGCCACTCGTGATTACGCGCAGGAACATCCGTGGACGACCGCCGGTGTGGCGGTCGGTGCGTTGGGTCTGCTGGCCGCTTACTTGCTGTTCAAGCGCGGCGAGTGATCCGCCTGGCGCAGCTCGTTCCTGAGCCACTGCGCCAATTGCCGGGCGCGCCCGTCTGCGGCGCGCTTGGGTAGCCACAACGCCAGTTGCGCCGGGGTTTCACTGAAACCCCACGGCGCGACCAGGCGACCGGCCTTCAAGTCTTCGGTCACCAGCGGTTCCGGTGCGATTGCCACGCCCAACCCGGCGACGGCCGCTTCCAGCAAGTAATACAAATGCTCGAAACCTTGTCCCAGTTTCAACGCCTTGGCGTCGAGGCCGTTTTGCTGTGCCCAGCTCGGCCAGGCTTGCGGGCGTGAGGTCGTGTGCAGCAAAGGTTCGTCGAGCAGGGCGATGGGCGGTGCCGATTGCAGGCGCTGGTAGCCGCTGAACAGCGGGCTCATGACCGGGCCGATGCGCTCGCTGGCCAGCTCGTAGACCTGCATGTCTGCCGGCCATGGCGGTTCGGCGAACAGCAGCAATGCATCCAGCCCCGGACGACGCGGGTCGAGATCGCCTTCGCCGGCCGACAGGTGCAGACGCAAGTCCGGCAGATCGGCATTCAGTCGTCCCAGCCGAGGGATGAACCAGCGCGCCAGCAGACTGCCGGAGCAACCCAGCACGAAGGGCGCGTCGGCGGTGCTTTGGGTCAGTTCGGCGCAGACGCTGCGCAAGCGGTCGAACGCCTCGCCGCTGGCGTCGCGCAGACGGATGCCGGCATCTGTGAGTTTCAAGCCGCGACCATCCTTGACGAACAGGCTGACGCCCAGGTGCTCTTCAAGCGCCTTGAGCTGGCGACTGACCGCACCGTGTGTTACGTGCAGCTGTTCGGCAGCCTGGCTGACGCTGTTCAGCCGGGCGGTGGCTTCGAAGGCGCGCAGGGCGTTCAGCGGGGGAAGGTCATGGCTCATGATATCTGTGAGTTTTCCTGACAGGTCGTGGCGATCTTATCGGTTTTCAGCCTGGAAGGTCAGGGGTAGAGTGAACGCCATTGTCTTCTCGTGAAATCCGCTGGAGCGAACCATGACCCAGACTTCGAACACCTCCGATCTGCGTAACGGCCCTGACGCCAACGGCCTGTTTGGCTCGTTCGGCGGCCGTTACGTCGCCGAAACCCTGATGCCGTTGATCCTCGACCTGGCCCGCGAATACGAAGCGGCCAAGGAAGATCCGGTGTTCAAAGAAGAATTGGCCTACTTCCAGCGCGACTACGTCGGACGTCCGAGCCCGCTGTATTTCGCCGAGCGCCTGACCGAGTTCTGCGGTGGCGCCAAGATCTACCTCAAGCGCGAAGAGCTGAACCACACCGGCGCGCACAAGATCAACAACTGCATCGGCCAGATCCTGCTGGCGCGACGCATGGGCAAGAAACGCATCATCGCCGAGACCGGCGCCGGCATGCACGGCGTGGCCACCGCCACCGTGGCCGCGCGTTTCGGTCTGGATTGCGTGATCTACATGGGCACCACTGACATCGAACGTCAGCAGGCCAACGTGTTCCGCATGAAGCTGCTGGGCGCCGAAGTGATCCCGGTGGTCGCCGGCACCGGCACCCTGAAAGACGCGATGAACGAAGCACTGCGTGACTGGGTGACCAACGTCGACAGCACCTTCTACCTGATCGGCACTGTGGCCGGACCGCACCCTTATCCAGCCATGGTTCGCGACTTCCAGGCGGTGATCGGCAAGGAAACCCGCGATCAACTGCAAGCCCAGGAAGGTCGTCTGCCGGACAGCCTGGTGGCGTGCATCGGCGGCGGTTCCAACGCCATGGGCCTGTTCCACCCGTTCCTTGATGACAAGAGCGTCGAGATCATCGGTGTCGAAGCCGCCGGTTACGGCATCGAAACCGGCAAACACGCGGCCAGCCTCAACGGCGGCGTACCGGGTGTGTTGCACGGCAACCGCACTTTCCTGCTGCAGGACGACGATGGCCAGATCATCGACGCCCACTCGATTTCCGCCGGCCTCGACTACCCGGGCATCGGCCCGGAGCACGCCTGGTTGCATGACATCGGCCGCGTCCAGTACACCTCGGTGACTGACGACGAAGCCCTCGCTGCGTTCCACCAGTGCTGCCGCCTCGAAGGCATCATCCCGGCACTGGAAAGCGCCCATGCCCTGGCCGAAGTATTCAAACGCGCACCGAAGCTGCCGAAGGATCACCTGATGGTGGTCAACCTGTCCGGCCGCGGCGACAAAGACATGCAGACCGTCATGCACCACATGGAACACTCTCAACAAGAGCAATCGAAGCAGGAGAAACACTGATGAGCCGCCTGCAAACCCGCTTTGCCGAACTCAAGGAACAGAACCGCGCCGCCCTGGTGACCTTCGTCACCGCTGGTGACCCGGACTACGACACTTCGCTGGCCATCCTCAAAGGCCTGCCGAAAGCCGGTGCCGATGTGATCGAGCTGGGCATGCCGTTCACCGACCCGATGGCCGACGGCCCGGCGATTCAGCTGGCGAACATCCGTGCCCTGGGCGCCAAGCAGAACCTGATCAAAACCCTGCAAATGGTCCGCGAGTTCCGCAAGGACAACAGCGACACACCGATGGTGCTGATGGGTTACTTCAACCCGATCCACAAGTTCGGCGTCGAGCGCTTCATCGCCGAAGCCAAAGAGGCCGGCGTTGACGGCCTGATCGTGGTCGACATGCCACCGGAGCACAACTCGGAGCTGTGCGACCCGGCCCAGGCTGCAGGCATCGACTTCATCCGCCTGACCACACCAACCACCGATGACGCACGTCTGCCGAAAGTGTTGAACGGCAGCTCCGGCTTCGTTTACTACGTGTCGGTTGCCGGTGTGACCGGTGCCGGTGCGGCGACGCTGGAGCACGTCGAGGAAGCGGTGGCGCGTCTGCGTCGTCACACCGACCTGCCGATCAGCATCGGTTTCGGTATCCGTACGCCGGAGCAGGCTGCGTCCATCGCGCGTCTGGCCGATGGCGTGGTGGTAGGGTCGGCGCTGATCGATCACATTGCCAACGCGACCACGCCGGATCAGGCCATCGACGGCGTGCTGAGCCTGTGTTCGGCGCTGTCCGAAGGCGTGCGTAAGGCTCGCGTCAGCTGAAGGTAACGTTCCTGATTGAGAGGAATTAGCACCTCAAGGCACAGACAACGAGGGATTCAGAACCGCGTTCTGAATCCCTTTTTGCTGTTGGTGCGGTGAGGAAACCCCATGAAAATGCCGAAACGTCTGATTGCCGGTCTGGGCGTGCTGATGATCAGCGCGACGCCGCTGCTGGCCAGCGCCGACCCACGCGATGATCACGACCACGGCGGCCCGCAACAGGGGCATTTCGACGATCGCGGTGGCGATATCGTGTTGATCGCAGTCGGTACCGGGATCGTCTACGAAGTTCTGGACGGCGTTCTGTATTGATTGGCAGGCAATAAAAAAGACCGCAGCCTTTCACAGGCTGCGGTCTTCTTTTTTCAGGGCCGTTGTTTTCAGGGCAGTTCCAGGCCGCCCGAGGCTTTGTGCAGTTTGCGCAAATGCTCGCCGATCTGCTTCACGTTGGCTTCGTTGGCGGCAATCTCCGCCGCTCGCTTCGGTTCCAGCAGCGCGCGTACCTCCTTGTCCAGATCACCGCTGAGCACCAGCAGCTGTTTCTGACGCTGGCTGCTTTCGGCTTCCAGTCGACTGAATTCGCTGGGTTGCGGCAGGCCGTAACCACGAGAATCGAGCAATTCTGCCGGGCGACTGAGGAAGCCGCTGTTGGCGAGGATCTGCTGCAACGTGGCGTTGGCCTTGTCCATGCCGCCGTTCTCCAGTTCCCGGGCGCCGAGGTAGCGTTGCTTGACCTCATCCTGGGCCAGCAACAACTGACGACGGAAACTCGCCTGTTCCAACAGCAGCAATGCAGCGCTGGTGCGCAGGTCGGCGCGTTCGAACCAGGGCCGTCGCTCCTCGGCAGACAGCGACAGCCATTCCTCGACGCTGGTCTGCTTGATCGGCAATTGCTTCTTCAGCACCTCGAACATCGCCTGATAACGATCGCGAAACGAGTCGAAGCGGTAACCCAGGCGCAAGGCCTCTTTCGCGTTGTCCAGCACGCTGGTATCCGCCAGGCCCCGGCCCTTGAGCACTTCCAGCAGGCCATTGGGCATGATGCTGTCGAGGCCGACCAGTTGCGAATTGTTGCTGCCGCTACGCAGCAGCTTCAGGCTTTCCACCGCGCAGTTGTTGGACAGGAAGAAGTAGTTGCCGTCGTAGCTCCAGTGCATTTCGGCGGCGTGTTCGACCACGTCTTCGATCTCGCTGCGGGACAGGTTCAGCGGCACGGAGGCGAGGCTGCGCAATTCGGTCTTGGTGTATTCGTCGATCACTTGCGCCAGTGGCAGGACAAACAGACGCGACGGGTATTTGCCGACCAGTCCATCCCAACTCGACAGCTGCACATCGCCGACAAATGCGCGGTAGGACAGCACCAGGTGCTGATCCAGGTCCAGTCGGCAATCCGGCCCACGAGGCCGGCCCGGGGCGCAGATCACCAGGCGCAGCATGCTGTGCCCCCAGCGGCTGACCCAGTTCTGATTCGCTTCGGCCAGCAGGTAGTCGATGGCGTAGACCCGCTCCGGATCGACCTGCCCCAATGGCTGCTTGGCAAAGTCGTTGCCGGCATTGAGGAAGGCGAAGGATTTGGCGCAGGTGTCCTTTTCCGGCGGCGCCCAGCCGAAGTGTTCCTTGTAATAGCGATACAGCGCCGGGCGGCGGCAGGCGTAGCTCGGGTCGAGGAGGAAGTACTCCATGTTGACCGCGACGAACTCCTTCGGATTGGAGATTTCGTACAGATCCGGGCTGCGGGCGATTTGCCGGTTGTGCTGTTCACGCTCGCCACGGCGGCCGACGTATTGCTGCCAGCCGGCGAGGTCGAGCAGGCGCGGGTCATCGCTGAGGGTGAAGCGCCGGTCATTCTGGCCACGGCATTCATCCGGCAGGCCGATCAGCCCGGCGCTGTTGTTGCGGCGCGTGCAGCGCTGGATCAGCGTGCGTTCGGCGGCCGGCCACAGGCGTGCGCGATCATAAATGTGGGTGATTTCATGCAGTACCGTGGCCAGCAATTCCTGACGCACAGTGCCGTGGGGCCGACTGGTCTTTTGTTTGGCCGCGCTGCCGTCGGTGAGACTGGCGAGCAGTTTGCGGTTCAGGTCCAGTTCGGAGACCAGCGTTGCCTGGCCATAGGCGTTGGCGGGCATGTCGTCGGTCCAGCCGACATCGATGCGTCGATCCAGGCGCTCGATGAAGCTGGGCGGCAGCTTGCGCATCGCTTCATCGAGCAGCGCCTGACTGGCCTGTTGTTGGGCAGGGCTCAGACCATCGGTCTTGAGACGCAGTTGCAGGCTGGCGTGAGCGTTACTGCCGATCAGCAGCAGCGCCCCGGCCAGCAGCCAGGCGCTGAGTGACTTCACAATGCGAGGATGGCTTCGGCGAGTACCTGATCACTGGCGTCGCGGGCTTCCGGCACGCGGGTGCGCAAGGTGTTGAGGGCGGCTTCCAGATGCGCGCCACGGATATCACCGTTGCTGGCGACGAAGCTGGCGGCGTCGTCGTGGGCTTCGCGGATGATTTTCGAATCGCGGATCGACGTGGTGGTGTCGGAGGTGAAATCGATGGTGCGCTGGGAGGCACGAACGATGATGTTACTGGTGGCTACCAGGGTGTGCGCCTGGGCCATATCGGCCAACAACAGCAGGCCAAGGGCGGCAGCAATCAGCGGGCTACGCATGGAACGACTCCGGAGGGGGCAAGAATAACTATTGGACGAGAATTGCCTGTGCCAGTTCAAGGTCGCTTACATGAAGTTTTGGCCGGGATTTACGCAGGTAATGCAACGCGGATTCCAGCTGGGCGCCTCGCAACTGGCCGTCACTGGCAACGAATGCCGCGGCATCGTCGTGGGCGGCGAGCAACAGTTTACGGTCGAAAGGCGCGGAAGACACCATGCTGGTGGCGTAACCGCTGACAACGGTGTTTTGCGTCGAGACGTCAAAGGCATCGACTGACGTCGCCCAGCAGGACGTGAACAGAACGGACGGGATGAGCAGATTTGAAAGAAAACGCATGAGTCTCGGGTGCTGTTAGTGAGCCCCAAGGCTAGCGCAATGCCCGGGCCAGAGCCAGCGGCGAAACATCGGGACACGACGGACGTGTCCCTTCACGCAACGTCGGATCAGATCGCCAGGATGGCTTGCGCCAGTTGTGCATCGGTCGCATTCAGTTGCGGAGCCTGATGGCGGATAAGGTCCAGGGCGCTCTCCAGTTTCACGCCGCGGATCTGGCCTTCGCTGGCAACGAAGCTGGCAGCGTCGTCACGGGCAGCGATCACGACTTTGTTGTCACGCAGCGAAGAGCTGACGTCGGAAGTCGCGTCCGAAGAGGACTTCAGGGCGCCAACAACGGCGTCGGTGGTCACGATGAAGCTGGAGGCGCTGGCATTGGCTGCCACGGCCAGCAGGGCGGCAGCACTGAGCAGGCGAAGACGGGACATGGTGTAACTCCTCTGGAAGTTTCGTATTGAGAGGTGGCTTGGTGTCTGGGAAGTCAGACGCCAGTCGCACGGCATTCGCCACGTTCTGCCCGGATATTAGGCCTGTGTGGGAGGTTTCGCACAGAGGGCAAAATGCTAGCGCCAGAAAGGTTTTTCCAGTTCGTTGAGTCGATCCGTGTGGCTCAGGCCGAGATCGGCGAGCTCCCGTCCATCGAGTTGAGCCAGCAGACGCCGTGTCCTGGCGCGCTCCAGACCCTGCCGGAAACCTCTGAATAGCCGCCGTAGGCGACCGAAACGAAGAGAACGATCGGCCGAAACTGCTGAAACATCCTGTATGTGATTCATGACGTCTTCCTTATTCCAGTGGAGGCGGAAGGTCATGTTGAGCCGAATGCGGTGAGCACGGCAGATACACCGCGGCAAAATTGTACTGGTTCAGTTGTGGTTATATTAAAACTGTACCTGTCTGCGGTACACGCTCCTGTACCGGATGTTTTCCTGGCCCAAAACGACAAGACCCGTCGCGGTTTCCCGCGACGGGTCTTGTGTGTTCAATTCGGGTTGCTGGCGGTGGGTCTAACGACCAGAGCCAGCGACGCTACTTAGCGCCAGAACGGCTTGCTCAGCTCTTCGTAGCGTTGTGCTTCGCTGATACCGGCGTCAGCCAGCAGACGCGAATCCAGACGAGCCAGTTGGTGGCGGCTGGAGATGCGGCGCTGCCACAACATCAGGTTGGCGATAACGCGCAGAGGCAGGGAAGCCTGGGTTTTTGCAGCTTTGTCTTCGAAGAACAGTTCGGAACTGAGTGTACGTTCCATGGTTGACATCCTTCCGCTTGTGGCGGGATCAGGTAGTGGTTTAACTGGTGCCCATGATCCTCTCGTTTGGCCAGACTCTCTAGATACAGTTCACTTGTATTGTGAGTGACCAGTTAACTGTTTATAGGGGGTGTACGGGTCAAAATTGCGCAAACTGTACCTGTCTGCGCATTTTTGGTGCATTTTTACCCAATAGGAAGGCTTGAGCAGGCAAAAGCCGTAGGAAAAGACCGGTACAGAAGTACAGTTTTTGATGAGATCGAAGATTTTAAAATCCCGCTGGCAAAACTGTGTTTGTGCCAGCGGGAAATCTGTGCGGATTACACAGCCAGCATGCGTCCGGTTTCTTCCAGATTGATGTGCCAGCTCAGTGCATCGCGCAGGATGTGCGGGGTGTGGCCGCCGATGGCACAGGCTTTATCGAAATAGTCGTTCAGCGCCTGGCGGTAATCCGGGTGCACACAGTTATCGATGATGACCCGGGCGCGTTCCCGTGGCGCCAGGCCGCGCAAGTCGGCCAGGCCTACCTCGGTCACCAGGATGTCGACGTCATGCTCGGTATGGTCGACGTGGCTGACCATTGGCACCACGCTGGAAATCGCGCCACCCTTGGCGATCGACTTGGTCACGAACACCGCCAGGTGTGCGTTGCGCGCGAAGTCGCCGGAGCCACCGATACCGTTCATCATCCGCGTGCCGCAGACGTGGGTGGAGTTGACGTTGCCATAGATGTCGAATTCGAGCGCCGTGTTGATACCGATGATTCCCAGGCGCCGCACCACCTCCGGATGGTTGGAGATTTCCTGTGGACGCAGTACCAGCTTGTCCTTGTACTTCTCCAGGTTGCCGAACACGTCGCTGTTGCGCCGTTCCGACAGGGTGATCGAGCTGCCAGAGGCGAAACTCAGCTTGCCCGCATCGATCAGGTCGAAGGTCGAGTCCTGCAGCACTTCGGAGTACATGGTCAGGTCTTCGAACGGCGAGTCGATCAGTCCGCACATTACCGCATTGGCGATGTTACCGATCCCGGCCTGCAACGGGCCGAGCTTGTTGGTCATGCGTCCGGCATCGACTTCCTGCTTGAGGAAGGTGATCAAGTGATCGGCGATGGCCTTGGTGTCGACATCCGGCGACGACACGGTAGACGGCGAATCCGGCTGCTGGGTGATGACGACCGCGACGATCTTCTCTGGCGGGATCGGGATCGCGGTGCTGCCGATGCGGTCGTCGACTTTTACCAGCGGGATCGGTGTGCGGGTCGGGCGGTAAGTCGGGATGTAGATGTCATGCAGACCTTCGAGGTTCGCGTTGTGCGCCAGGTTGATCTCGACGATTACGTGTTTGGCGAAGATCGCGAAGCTCGCCGAGTTGCCCACCGAAGTGGTCGGCACGATGTGGCCCTGTTCGGTGATGGCCACGGCTTCGATCACGGCGATGTCCGGCAGCTTCAGTTGCTGGTTGCGCAGTTGCTCGACGGTTTCCGACAGGTGCTGGTCGATAAACATCACTTCGCCGGCGTTGATTGCCTTGCGCAGGGTGCTGTCGACCTGGAACGGCATGCGCCGCGACAGCACGCCGGCCTCGGTCAGTTGCTTGTCGAGATCGTTGCCCAGGCTGGCACCGGTCATCAGGCTGATCTTCAGCGGCGTGACCTTGGCTCGCTCGGCCAATGCATGGGGAACGGCCTTGGCTTCGCCGGCGCGGGTGAAGCCGCTCATGCCGACGGTCATGCCGTCCTCAATCAGCGCAGCGGCGTCGGCGGCGCTCATCACTTTATCCAACAACGAAGGCAGGCGAATACGGTCACGGTACATGGATTATTTTCTCGGGCAGCGAGTAGCAGGATGCGCAGTCTAGTGAATTTCGCGAGCGCCTGTCCCGCTACCAAGGTCGCAAACGAGGCGTCTATTCAGCGGGTTTCAAGTAAAACACCGTTACCGGATCTGCAACAACGCGGCAAATTGTCCGACGGTTTGCGCAAACAAAAACGCCCCGACAAGTCGGGGCGTTCGGTGTTGCCGGCGAGGGTTACTCGACCGCTTTGACCATGTCTTCGATGACTTTTTTCGCGTCGCCGAACACCATCATGGTCTTGTCCAGGTAGAACAGTTCGTTGTCCAGACCGGCATAGCCGCTGGCCATCGAGCGCTTGTTGACGATGATGGTCTTGGCCTTGAACGCTTCGAGGATCGGCATGCCGGCAATCGGCGATTTCGGATCGTTCTTGGCGGCCGGGTTGACCACGTCGTTGGCGCCGAGCACCAGCACCACGTCGGCCTGGCCGAACTCGGAGTTGATGTCTTCCATCTCGAACACCTGGTCGTAAGGCACTTCGGCTTCGGCCAGCAGTACGTTCATGTGGCCAGGCATCCGACCGGCCACCGGGTGAATCGCGTACTTCACGGTCACGCCGTGGTGGGTCAGCTTCTCGGTCAGCTCTTTCAGTGCGTGTTGCGCGCGAGCCACCGCCAGACCGTAGCCCGGCACGATGATCACGGTGTCGGCGTTGGTCAGCAGGAAAGTCGCGTCGTCAGCCGAACCGGATTTCACCGGACGGGCTTCCTTCTCCCCGGCAGGACCGGCGTCTGCTGTATTGCCGAAACCGCCGAGCAGTACATTAAAGAAGGAACGGTTCATCGCCTTGCACATAATGTACGAGAGGATCGCGCCGCTCGAACCCACCAGGGAACCTGCAATGATCAGCATCGAGTTGTTCAGCGAGAAGCCGATACCCGCCGCCGCCCAACCGGAATAGCTGTTGAGCATCGACACCACCACCGGCATGTCGGCGCCGCCGATCGGGATGATGATCAGCACGCCCATGACGAACGCCAGGGCCAGCATCAGTGCGAATGCGGCAAGGTTGCCGGTCAGCATGAAGGTGAGGCCAAGGATCAGCGTCGCCAGACCCAGTACCGCATTCAGCTTGTGCTGACCGCTGAACTGTACCGGTGCCCCCTGGAACAGGCGGAACTTGTACTTGCCCGACAGCTTGCCGAAGGCGATTACCGAACCGGAGAAGGTGATCGCGCCGATGGCGGCACCGAGGAACAGCTCCAGACGGTTACCTGCCGGAATCGAGTCGCCCAGTTGCTTGACGATGCCCAGCGACTGCGGCTCAACCACTGCAGCAATGGCGATGAACACCGCTGCCAGACCGATCATGCTGTGCATGAACGCGACCAGTTCCGGCATCTTGGTCATTTCAACGCGTTTGGCCATGATCGAACCGGCGGTGCCGCCGATCAGCAGGCCGACGATCACGTAACCGATGCCGGCAGTTGCCAGCTCAGCGCCCAGCTTGTAGATGAGGCCGACCGTGGTGATGATTGCCAGTGCCATGCCGAGCATGCCGAACAGGTTGCCGCGCCGCGATGTGGTCGGGTGCGACAGACCCTTGAGGGCCTGGATGAAGCAGATCGACGCGATCAGGTAGAGCGTCGTGACGAGGTTCATGCTCATTACTTAGGCGCCTCTTCTTTTACTTTCGGGGCTTTCTTCTTGAACATCTCAAGCATGCGGCGGGTGACCAGGAAGCCACCAAACACGTTGACCGCTGCCAGTGCCACGGCAAGGGTGCCCATGGTCTTGCCCAGCGGGGTGACGGTCAGGGCGGCAGCGAGCATGGCGCCGACGATCACGATCGCCGAAATGGCGTTGGTCACCGCCATCAAAGGCGTGTGCAGTGCGGGGGTAACGTTCCAGACCACGTGATAGCCGACATAAATCGCCAGCACGAAGATGATCAGGTTGTAGATACCGGGGGAGATAAGCTCTTCCATCGTCTGAATCCCTGCTTAGGCGTTTTTGCGGATGACTTGGCCGTCGCGGCACATCAGGCACGCGGCGACGATGTCGTCTTCGAGGTTCACTTCAAACTGGCCTTCTTTGGTGAAGACCAGCTTCAGGAAGTCCAGCAGGTTGCGTGCGTACAGCGCCGAGGCGTCTGCGGCGACTTCACCGGCCAGATTGGTCGGGCCGACGATGGTCACGCCGTTCTCGATCACAACCTGATCGGCCACGGTCAGCGGGCAGTTGCCACCCTGGGCGGCGGCGAGGTCGATGACCACCGAGCCGGGTTTCATCTGTGCCACGGTGTCTGCGCTTAGCAGCGTCGGCGCCTTGCGGCCCGGAATCAGTGCGGTGGTGATGACAATGTCAGCCTGCTTGGCGCGTTCGTGCACGGCCTGGGCCTGGCGCTGCATCCAGCTGGCCGGCATTGGGCGCGCATAACCGCCGACGCCGACCGCGCATTCGCGTTCTTCATCGGTCTCGTAAGGCACGTCGACGAACTTGGCGCCGAGGGATTCGATCTGTTCCTTCACGGCCGGACGTACGTCGGACGCTTCGATGACGGCACCCAGACGTTTCGCCGTGGCAATCGCCTGCAACCCGGCCACGCCGGCCCCCAGAATCAGCACTCGCGCCGCTTTCACGGTGCCCGCAGCGGTCATCAGCATCGGCATGAAGCGCGGATAGTAATGAGCGGCCAGCAGCACGGCCTTATAGCCGGCAATGTTCGCCTGGGACGACAGCACGTCGAGGCTCTGGGCCCGGGAGGTACGTGGTGCCGCTTCCAGGGCGAACGCGGTAATCCCGCACTCGGCCATTTTCGCGATGGTGTCGTTGTTGAACGGGTTGAGCATGCCCACCAGCACCGTTCCACGCTTGATCAGCGTCAGTTCGGCATCGCTTGGCGCGACCACTTTGAGAATCAGCTCGGCGCCAAACGCGTCATTGGCAGTGCCAATGGTCGCGCCTGCCGCTTCATAGGCACTGTCGACAACGCTGGCTTTAACGCCGGCGCCGGTTTGCACAGTGACCTTATGACCTTGGCTGATCAGCTTTTTAATGGTTTCCGGGGTTGCAGCAACCCGTGTTTCACCGGTCTGGGTTTCGAGAGGAACACCAATGTGCACGTCAAATCTCCTGCGTGATCTTATTGAGTAAACCCATGCACTACGGATGGTGCGACTGGGGCGGCCGATCAGCACGATCCCGCCAAATCAGGGCGGGGCGCGGCATTTTGCAGGCGAAGTTTATGCCCTTCAAGGGATTATGACGGGTGACGGAAAATTAACTACAAGTCATCCCGTGACCGAATGTCGCAGATGGCCAGTTGAATCCCTTGCAGGCCGTGCCTTTCAAGGAGTCTGGATGAATTTGAAGAATTTTCTCATCGGTGACGTGAATAGGTCGCAATGCGTCGCGAATGAGGGCTCAAAGCCACGTCGGCAGGCGCTTGTGGGACGTCTGTACGACTTTCGGATACAGTCTGTCGATTTGCGACAAATAGTTATATCTGTAGGGCTTTGATTTTCCTGACTACGGGGTTAGTAATTGCTGGAGCCCTTTAACCTTCTAGGTTGTAGCTATATGCCTGATTCACCAGCCAGTCGCGAAATGCCTTGAGTGACGCTGATTCGACCTTTCGCTCCGGAATCATCAGGTAATACGCCTTGATGCTGGAGAGCGCGTTCGGGTTGGCAATGACCAGCCGTTTCTCGGCCAGTTCGCGTTGAATGAGGAACGGTGGGATCAGCGCGATGCCCATGTCGTGCATGGCGGCCTGGGCCAGCATGGAGAATAGCTCGTAGCGCGGACCTGTCATGTCACGGGGGATGTTCAGGTGTTGCGAGTTGAACCACTGTCGCCAGGCGTAGGGGCGGGTGGTTTGCTGGAGCAGCGGCAGATCGGCGATATCCTCCGGTGTCAGAAGCTTCCGGTTGCCGAGCAGGGCAGGGCTGCATACCGGCATCGGATTCTCGCCCATCAGCCTGTGGGATTCGGTGCCCGACCAGTCGGCATCGCCAAAATAGATGGCGGCATCGAAGTCAGTGTCGGCAAACAGGAACGGGCGGGTGCGGTTGGTCAGGTTGACCGTAACCTCGGGGTGCTTGAGCTGGAAATCCTTGAGCCTTGGCAGCAGCCATTGCGTGCCGAAGGTGGGCACCACAGCGAGTTCGATCACGTTGGTACCTTGCTGGCCCATGACCGACAGGGTGTCACGCTCAACGGCATCAAGCTGGGTCGCTACTCGACGGCTGTAGGAAAGACCCGCCTCCGTCAGCTTCACCCCGCGCCGGGAGCGTCGGAACAGTTCGACACTGAGGAAGTCCTCAAGGCTGGCGATCTGTCGGCAAATGGCGCCCTGGGTGAGAGAAAGTTCTTCGGCGGCCTTGGTGAAACTCTCGTGACGGGCGGCGGCTTCGAAACTGATCAGGGCGGTGGTGCTGGGTATCTTGCGGCGCATGTACGTCAACCTCACTAATACATCGCTTAATTGGCATTTCGCGACGTTTCGGAGTGAGAAATTAGCACAACAGGATGCGAAATCCTCGTTTGCCGGGATGGCGAAGCGGGCCTAGGATCAATGCCACGTTAATTCACCCGATTTGCGAGGACTCACTCATGGGCGGTAAAGCTAGCTTCAACTGGATCGATCCACTGCTGCTGGATCAACAGCTGACTGAAGAAGAACGCATGATCCGCGACACTGCCGAGCAATTCGCCCAGCAGAGCCTCGCGCCACGTGTTCTCGAAGCCTTCCGCCATGAGAAGACTGATCCGGCGATCTTCCGTGAAATGGGTGAGGTCGGCCTGTTGGGTGCGACGATCCCCGAACAGTACGGTGGCAGCGGCCTCAACTACGTCAGCTACGGCCTGATTGCTCGTGAAGTCGAGCGTGTCGACTCTGGCTACCGTTCGATGATGAGTGTGCAGTCTTCGCTGGTGATGGTGCCGATCAACGAATTCGGTACTGAAGCGCAGAAACAGAAGTACTTGCCGAAACTGGCTTCCGGCGAGTGGATCGGCTGCTTCGGTCTGACCGAGCCGAACCACGGTTCCGATCCGGGTGCGATGATTACTCGTGCGCGCAAAGTCGAAGGTGGCTACAGCCTGACCGGCGCCAAGATGTGGATCACGAACAGTCCGATCGCCGATGTGTTTGTGGTTTGGGCCAAGGACGATGCTGGCGACATCCGTGGTTTCGTTCTGGAGAAAGGCTGGAAGGGCCTGAGCGCTCCGGCGATTCACGGAAAGGTCGGTCTGCGAGCCTCGATCACCGGCGAAATCGTCATGGACAATGTCTTTGTGCCGGAAGAGAACATCTTCCCGGACGTGCGTGGTTTGAAAGGTCCGTTCACCTGCCTCAACTCTGCACGTTATGGCATCTCCTGGGGTGCGCTGGGTGCGGCGGAATTCTGCTGGCACACCGCTCGCCAGTACACCCTGGATCGTCAACAGTTCGGTCGTCCGTTGGCCGCCACTCAGTTGATCCAGAAAAAGCTGGCGGACATGCAGACCGAAATCACCCTTGCACTGCAAGGCTGCTTGCGTCTGGGTCGCATGAAGGATGAAGGCACCGCAGCGGTTGAAATCACTTCGATCATGAAGCGCAACTCTTGCGGCAAGTCGCTGGATATCGCTCGCATGGCGCGTGACATGTTGGGCGGCAACGGGATCTCCGATGAGTTCGGGGTGGCCCGTCATCTGGTCAACCTGGAAGTGGTCAATACCTACGAAGGTACTCACGACGTTCACGCGCTGATCCTCGGTCGTGCGCAGACCGGCCTGCAGGCGTTCTATTAACAGGAGAGCGACCATGGGCGCGCTGTCGCATCTGCGGGTACTGGATTTATCGCGAGTGCTGGCCGGCCCATGGGCCGGGCAGATTCTTGCCGACCTTGGGGCGGAAGTGATCAAGGTCGAGCGCCCGGGTAATGGTGACGATACCCGCGCCTGGGGGCCGCCCTTCCTGAAAGACGCTTACGGCGAGAACACCAGCGAGGCGGCTTATTACCTGTCGGCCAACCGCAACAAGCAATCGGTGACGATCGACTTCACGCGTCCCGAAGGTCAGAAGCTCGTGCGGGAGCTGGCAGCCAGGTCCGACATCCTGATCGAGAACTTCAAGGTGGGTGGTCTGGCCGCTTATGGCCTGGATTACGAGTCGCTGAAGGCGGTCAATCCGGATCTGATCTATTGCTCGATTACTGGTTTCGGTCAGACCGGACCGTATGCCAAGCGTGCGGGTTATGACTTCATGATTCAGGGACTGGGTGGGCTGATGAGCCTCACCGGGCGTCCTGAAGGTGATGAAGGCGCCGGTCCGGTGAAGGTGGGTGTGGCGCTCACGGATATTCTGACGGGGTTGTATTCGACCGTGGCGATTCTGGCCGCGCTGGCTCACCGCGATCATGACGGCGGTGGTCAGCATATCGATATGGCGCTGCTGGATGTTCAGGTGGCTTGTCTGGCTAACCAGGCGATGAATTATCTGACGACGGGCAATGCGCCAAAGCGGCTGGGGAATGCGCATCCGAATATCGTGCCGTACCAGGACTTTCCTACTGCTGATGGTGACTTCATTCTCACGGTGGGTAATGACGGGCAGTTCCGCAAGTTTGCCGAGGTAGCCGGGCAGCCGCAGTGGGCGGACGATCCGCGCTTTGCTACTAATAAGCTGCGAGTGGCGAACCGGGCGGTGCTGATTCCGCTGATCCGTCAGGCAACAGTCTTCAAAACGACCGCCGAGTGGGTGTCTCAACTGGAGCAGGCGGGTGTGCCGTGTGGGCCGATCAATGATCTGTCACAGGTGTTCGAGGATCCGCAGGTTAAGTCCCGTGGGTTGGCGATCGAGCTGCCTCATGCTCTGGCAGGGATGGTGCCGCAGGTGGCGAGTCCGATTCGCTTGTCGCGGACTCCAGTTGAGTATCGACGTGCTCCTCCTCTATTAGGTGAGCATACGCTGGAGGTTTTGCAGCGAGTGCTGGGTCTGGAAGCCGGAGCGGTGGCGGCAATGAAGCAGGATGGAGTGCTTTGATGGCTTCCTCTATATAGAAGGGGGCTTCTATATAGAGGGCGTGGGGTGTTTTACGATCTGTCCGCAAGTTATTGAAAGAAAAACGAAATTAAGTGTTGACGGCAGATTCTGGAGGTCTATAATTCGCCCCACTTCCGGCGCAGTCGAAACGGAAAACTCCTTGAGATTCAATGAGTTACACGGTTTTCGATAGCGGTTTGCT
>NZ_JAFGYZ010000024.1:82698-91888 GCF_017491585.1 Pseudomonas sp. 58(2021) | reverse complement strand
CCCCACCTCCTCGATGACCACAGCGCTGTACAGGAAGTCCGCCCCCAACCCACCGTATTCCTCCGGCAGGTGTGAGCAGAGCATCCCCGCCTCCCCCGCCTTGTTCCAGAGTTTTCGGTCGATGCAGCCCTGTTTTTCCCACTGAGCATGAAACGGCACCGCCTCTTTTTCGAGGAATGTTCTTACGCTGTCGCGGAACAATTCGTGCTCGGAGCTGAACAGGGTTCTGGGGATCATGCGACACCTTTTCTTTATTGTTGAAGGGATCAGACCTTCAGAGACTAAGCCTCGCTACCGATACAGGACACTGGACACATCCGACAAAAAATAAGACGATCCAGCCGTCTGGTGACCACTTTCCCTTATAAAAACAAAAGTTGAATTATGTCCAAGCAAGTCTCCACGCCCTTGCGGCGCGTCAGCATCCTGGCGATCGACCGGGTTTTCGCTTCCACCCTCATGCAAGCCAAGGATTTCTTCCATCTGGCCAGCCTGCGTTACGGCAAACAACTGGGCCACGGCCTGACTCCGGCGTTCGAAACCCGCCTGGTCAGCCCCGACGGCAAACCGGTGAACAGCTTCAGTGACGTGATCATGCCGGTGGACGGCGGCCTGGAAAACGCCGATGTCATCATCCTCCCGGCCTTCTGGGACGATTTCGATACGCTGTGTCGGCGTTATCCTCAGATCCTGCCGTGGCTGCGCGAGCAGCATGCCCGAGGTGCGGTGCTATGCGGCGAGGCCACCGGGGTGTTCTGGCTGGCCGAGGCCGGCTTGCTCAACGGCAAGGAAGCGACCACCTACTGGCGCTTCTTCAACGCCTTCGCCGAGCGTTTCCCGCAGGTCTATCTCAATCAGGACAAGCACCTGACCGACGCCGACAACCTGTACTGCGCCGGCGGCACCACTTCGGCCTGCGACCTCTATATCTATCTGATCGAACGCTTCTGTGGTGCCAATGTGGCGCAAGCCGTAGCCCGCGACATTCTTTATGAAGTGCAGCGCAGCTACTCACCGGGCCGCATTGGTTTCGGCGGCCAGAAGCTGCACCAGGACGTGATCATCCTGCAGATCCAGCACTGGCTCGAAGAGCATTTCGCCGACAAGTTCCGCTTCGAAGATGTGGCCCGCGAGCACGGCATGAGCATCCGCAACTTCATGCGCCGCTTCCAGACCGCCACCGGTGACAAGCCGCTGCACTACCTGCAACGGCTGCGCATCGAAACGGCCAAAGGCTTGCTCTCCGGCAGTCGCAAAAGCATCAAGACCATCAGTTACGAAGTCGGTTACGACGATGCGAGCTTCTTCGCACGGTTGTTCCGCCAGCACACCGAATTGTCACCGAACCAGTACCGGCAGCAGTTCCAGCAAGCTGCATGACGATTCGACCAGACACAAAAAAGGGCCTGCATCTGCAGGCCCTTTTTGTTTGCCGAATCCGCTCAGGGCTTGTGTGCCCGGGACAGGAACTCGTGGGATTGCATCTCCAGCAGACGGCTGAGGGTGCGCTGGAATTCGAACGTCAGGCGCCCGCCGGTGTACAGGTCTTTCAACTCGACTTCGGCAGAAATGATCAGCTTGACGTTACGGTCGTAGAACTCGTCGACCATGTTGATGAAGCGACGGGCGATGTCGTCGGTGGTGACGCTCATCTGCTCCACACCACTGAGCAGCACGGCGTGGAAGATCTTGCCCAGTTCGATGTAGTCGTTCTGGCTGCGCGGGCCGTCGCACAGTTCGCGGAAGTCGAACCAGGCCACGTCATCGCAGGTGCGCAGAGCGCGGATTTCGCGGTTTTCGATGATCAGTACATCGTTTTCCACGGCAGCTGTGCACTCAGGCGTCAGCGCACGGAAGCTCTTGCGCAGGCTTTCGTGGGCGGCTTCGTCGAGCGGGAAGTGGAACAGCTCCGCTTGTTCGAGGTGGCGTAGACGGTAGTCGACGCCGCTGTCGACGTTGACGATCTCGGTGTTCTGCTTGATCAGCGCGATGGCCGGCAGGAAGCGCGCGCGTTGCAGGCCGTCCTTGTACAGACCGTCCGGCACGATGTTCGAAGTGGCGACCAGGGTCACGCCATTCTTGAACAGCTCTTCCATCAGCGTGCCGAGGATCATGGCGTCGGTGATGTCGGAAACAAAGAATTCATCGAAGCAGATGACCCGCGACTCCGTCGCAAAACGTTTGGCGATGATGGTCAGCGGGTTTTTCTCGCCGCCGAGGGTTTTCATCTCTTCGTGCACGCGCTTCATGAAGCGGTGGAAGTGAGTGCGGGTCTTTTCCTTGAATGGCAGGGCTTCGAAGAAGGTATCCACCAGGTAAGTCTTGCCGCGACCCACGCCGCCCCAGAAGTACAGGCCCTTGACCGGCGTCTGATCCTTTTTGCCAAACAGCTTGCCCAGCAAACCCGGCTTGTTCTGCTCGGCCGCGATCAGATCGTCGTACAGGCGCTGCAAGTGACGCACGGCAGTTTCCTGCGCCGCGTCATGGAAGAAGTCCGGGCGTTTCAGATCAGCTTGATATCGTTCTAGGGGCGTCATAATTCGTTAGCAAGGCAACAAAAACGGGCCGTCACTGTAGCGATGGCCCGTGGGAATGGCAATCGGCCCTTGGTCGGGCCGGCCCGTTGATTATTCCTGCGCGGGTGTCAGAGCGATCCGCAGAGCCTCGACGGCCGCGTCCCGCGCAGCCACGTCGGCGAACGCCGGGCTGTCGCCGACACACTCGCCTTCCAGCCAGACACTGAAACTCAAGTCTTCGCTGCGTACATCCAGTGCCTGACCCGATTGCAGCTGCTTGGTCACCTGACCGGCGGTCTTGCCGTCGGCAAAGTTGCGCGACAGCAGCAATTGCTCGCCATCGGCGGCCAGCAGACGGAAACGGAAGCTGCCGTCGTCTTCGCGGAAGCTGACGAAACGCGCGGCTTTCGCAGCTTTCTTCTTGGTGGTCGCGGCCACCTGAACCTGATTGACGAACGAACGCAGGCCGACCGCTTCGCGCAACTCGTTGAGAAATGGCGTCGCCACTGCACGGGCCTTTTTGGCCCCGTGTTGCAGGATGTCTTCCAGGTCCGCCGGGCGTTCGATCAACTGGTGATAACGCTCGCGGGACTCGCCCAGTTCGTTGTCGAGCAACTGGAACAGACGGTTCTTCGCCTCCCCCCAGCCCAGACCGCCCAGCAGCTCGCTGCGGAACTCGTCGGCCTGCGCCGGCGTGGCGAACGCCTGGAACAGGGTGAACAGGTGCGAGTTGTCCGGATCCTTGGCTTCGCCCGGCGCACGGGAGTCGGTAACGATCCGCGAGATCGCGTCCTTCATTTCCTTGGCGCTGGAGAACAGCGGAATGGTGTTGTCGTAGCTCTTGGACATCTTGCGACCGTCCAGGCCCGGCAATGTGGCCACGCTTTCCTCGATCAGCGCTTCGGGCATGGTGAAAAACTCCTTGCCCTGGCCAAACAGGTGGTTGAAGCGCTGGCCGATGTCGCGGGCCATTTCCACGTGCTGGATCTGGTCGCGCCCGACCGGCACCTTGTGCGCGTTGAACATCAGAATGTCCGCCGCCATCAGCACCGGGTAGCTGTACAGGCCCATGGTGATGCCGGCATCCGGGTCTTCGCCGGACTCGACGTTCTTGTCCACCGAAGCCTTGTAGGCATGGGCGCGGTTGAGCAGGCCCTTGGCGGCAACGCAAGTCAGCAGCCAGGTCAGCTCGGGGATTTCCGGGATGTCGGACTGGCGGTAGAAAGTCACGCGATCCACATCCAGGCCACCGGCCAGCCAGGTCGCGGCGATTTCCAGGCGCGAGCGCTGAATGCGCAGCGGGTCATCGCACTTGATCAGGGCGTGATAGTCGGCCAGGAAGTAGAACGAATCGGCGTTCGTGTCACGGCTGGCGACGATCGCCGGGCGGATGGCACCGGCGTAGTTGCCCAGGTGCGGGGTGCCGGTGGTGGTGATGCCGGTGAGGATGCGGGTACGGTTCGTCATGGGTAATCGCTTGTCAGACTGCAATCAATTCGAGAGACGCGGCAGGATCAGATCCTTGAGATCGGTCAGCTTGCCATGAAAAAAGTGTCCGCATTCTGCCACTTTCAGCAGCTCATGGGGGCGCTGGAGTTTGTCGGACCAGTCGTAGACCAGTTGCGGATCGATCACTTCGTCGGTTTCCGGCTGGATGACAGTCAGCTCACCCTGCTGCGGCAGTTGATCCTGATCGCCCAGACGCATCACCGCCGGCGCCACCATGAACAGATGTTTGAGGTGCAAACCCTGCTCTTCGAGACGACCGCCGAGACTTGCTGCAACAAATCCACCGAAGGAGAAACCGAACAGGGTCAGCGGCAGATCCGGGTGTTTTTCCCGAAGCCACGCGGCGGCAGCCTGGGCGTCATCGACTTCACCGCTGCCCATGTCATGGGAGCCTTCGCTGGCACCGACGCCGCGGTAGTTGAAGCGCAAGGTAATCAGGCCCGCGTCGCGTGCGGTGCGCTGCAGGGTCGAGACGACCTTGTTGAGCATGGTGCCGCCCTGCACCGGGTTGGGGTGGCAGATCAGCGCGATGCCGCGTGGCTGCTCATTCTCCAGATACAGACTCTCTAATTGACCCACCGGGCCATCAATCACTACAGGGGTTTCACGCATCAGCAAGGAAGGAACTCCGTGACCTCGAATCGGGTCGACTCGTCTAGCAAATTGTCTGTGCCAATCTATTGCGAGTGAATCGCGGTATACAGCGCAGGTTCGAGCCGTTAACGTAAAGCAAAGCCGTTTATAGAGGAAGGACTCGTGGAACACTCGCTCTTAGTTTGGTTGTTACCGACTCTTGCCCTGGTTGTGGGTGTCGCCATTGGTTTCCTGATCGCACGCGTTGCGCCGAATGCCGCGCCCAGCCGCACACAGCGTCAACTGGACGACATTCAGGAACGTTTCGACAGTTATCAGAATGAAGTGGTGACCCACTTCAACAGCACCGCCAACCTGGTCAAGAAGCTGACCCAGAGTTACCAGGAAGTGCAGGATCACCTCGCCGAGGGCGCCAATCGCCTGGCCCTGGACGAACAGACCCGTCAGCGTCTGCTGGCCTCTCTGCACTCCGAAGCGGCACAGGCTCCACGGGAGCGCCTGACGCCACCACGGGATCAGGAACCGCCGCGTGACTACGCGCCGAAGACCCCGAACTCGCCCGGCATGCTCGATGAGCATTACGGTCTGAAGAAGTAATCAGTCTTCGCACCAACAAAAAGCCCCCGGACAATCACTTGTCCGGGGGCTTTTTTGTACCTGACGGTTACGGATACTGCTGAACCGTACCCGGCTGTTGCTGTTGACCACCGTACTGCTGGCCCGGGATCGCCTTCAGGTTGACCTCGACGCGGCGGTTCTGTGCCCGGCCGTTGACGTCACCGTTGCTGGCAATCGGATTATCCGGACCGGCACCGCGGGCGCTCAGGTTGGCACCGCTGACGCCTTGCGAGGTCAGGTAAGTGGCCACGCTCTGTGCACGACGCTGGGACAGGTCCATGTTGTGCTGACGGCTG
Source organism: Pseudomonas sp. 58(2021) (assembly GCF_017491585.1). Taxonomy (NCBI): domain Bacteria; kingdom Pseudomonadati; phylum Pseudomonadota; class Gammaproteobacteria; order Pseudomonadales; family Pseudomonadaceae; genus Pseudomonas; species Pseudomonas sp. 58(2021). The sequence goes on along the minus strand of NZ_JAFGYZ010000024.1, from coordinate 86,355 downwards.
CCGGTGCTGTCGGTGTAGCCGACGATTTCGATCTGGTTCTGGTTGAACTCCTTCAGGGAGTTGGCCAGGTTGTTCAGCGGTTGATAGAAGCTTGGCGCGATGTTCGCCGAATCGGTGGCGAAGGTGATGTTGCCCGGCATGATCAGTTTGATCTGGTCACCCTGACGCTGCACCTCTACACCGGTGTTGGCCATGCTGGCGCGCAGTTTCTTCTCCTGCTGGTCGGCGTAATAACCGTAACCGGCAGCGGAAGCACCGACGACAGCAGCACCGATCAAGGCGCCCTTGCCGCGGTTGTTGTGGTCGATGGCGGCACCGGCCAGCGCACCGGCCAGTGCACCGAGGCCACCGTACTTGGCGGTTTTGCTCATGCCCTGAGAGCCACCGTCGGCCTGACCCTGATTGTCATATGGGTTGGGCGAGGCGCAGCCGGACAGTACGGCTACGGCAGTAGCGACAATAATCAAACGACGCGTGGTGAACATGGAGAGCTCCTACATTTTGCATTCTGTGGTGCAGCGGCCATTGGCAATCGGCCCGTGCGGGCGTTGGATCATGACAATGCACAAAAATTCCGCCGGGCACCCGTGACAAAATGTTTAGGCACGCACAAACGGGTTCTCGCGCATTTCATCCCCCAGTCGCGTATCCGGACCATGCCCGGCCACGACGGTCGCGTCTTCATCCAGGGTATACAGCCGCTGCCTGATCGATCGCACGATGGTCGCCTGATCGCCGCCCCACAAATCCGTGCGCCCTACTCCGCGCCGGAACAACGTGTCGCCGGCAATCAACAGCTTAGCCTCGGAAAACCAAAAGCTCATGGAACCGGGTGTATGCCCCGGCGTATGCAGCGCCACGCCACAGCCACAGGCCAGCTCCTCATCGTCGGACAGCCAGCGATCAGGCGCCGGAACCGGGGTGTATGGCACACCGAACATCTGGCACTGCATCTCGAGGTTGTCCCACAGGAACTGATCCTCTTTATGCAGGTGCAGGGTTGCACCGGTTTTTTCCTTCATCTGCCCGGAGGCCAGAAAATGATCGAGATGGGCATGGGTGTGGATGATGCTGACCACCTTCAGGCCCAGCGCATCGAGGCGCGCCATGATCAGATCGGGATTGCCGCCCGGATCGACGACGATGGCTTTTTTCGTGATCGGGTCGCCGATGATGGTGCAGTTGCACTGCAACGGGCCGACGGGAAAGGTTTCGCGAATCAGAGCGGGCTTGTCGACGGTCATGAAAAATCCTGGACGAACGGCAGTGGGTATTGTTTCAGAATTCTACTTCACAGGCCGATACAGATCGCCCGGTCAGTTATTTGGCGTCAGCGATCAGAAAAATGATGGCTCATTGATGTCAAATGCACTGTTTCTGGTGCAAAATCGCATTTTTTTGTAGCGGTCGCATTCAGGAAGGGCCGCAGCGCACTCAGGAAATCCGCATGCCTAGCCCAACTGGTTATACCGTAAGCCTTTATTCCAAACTCACCGGCAATAAAGCAGTCGACAGCCTGCTGTCGGGAACCTACTGGGCAGGCGTCAATTGGCCCTTCGACGGTCCGACCAAGCTGACCTACAGCTTTATCGAGCCCGGGACATCCTATTTCGCGACCAACTACAGCGCGGACAACGAATACCAATCCATCTATTCGCTGACCGGCTATCAGAAGAACGGCATCACTGCGGCACTTGCCACCTGGAGTGCCGTGGCTAACATCAGCTTTACCGAGACCACCGACGACATTTCCAATGTCGGTGACCTGCGGTTCGGCGGTTACGGCTTGATGGGCAATCAGGCCGCTGCCTGGGCTTATACCCCCTCCACCGCGCCGCGCGGCGGGGATGTCTGGATTGGCGAGCCGACCACCGACTACCCGATCAAGGGTACCTATGACTACATGACCTACATCCACGAGATCGGTCATGCCCTGGGCCTCAAGCACCCGTTTTCCGCCAGCGCGACGAACACCACACTGCTCGACCCGTCGCTGGACGATGTCCGCTATACGGTCATGAGTTACGACAACAGCTATTCGTCCCAGCCGACGACACCGATGGTGCTGGACATTCTCGCCATCCAGGCGCTGTACGGCGCCAACATGAACTGGCAGACCGGCGACAACGTCTACTCGTGGCAGGCCTACCGGCCGGTATTCGAAACCATCTGGGATGCCGGCGGCAACGACACGATCGATGCCAGCTCCCAAGGCAATGGCGTCACCCTCGACCTGAACGAAGGGGCCTACAGCAGCCTGGGTCTGTATCTCGAGCACCACGCCGACGGCACTGTCTATTCGTTCAACAGTGGCCTGGCGATTGCCTTTGGCGCCAAGATCGAAAACGCCACCGGCTCCACCTTCGACGACATCCTGTACGGCAATGCCCTGGACAACGTCCTCAATGGCAATACCGGCAAAGACTACATGTACGGGGGCGCCGGCAACGATATCTATGTGGTCGACAACGTCGGTGATGTGGTCATCGAAACCAGCACCGTGGCTGACGAAATCGACACCGTTCGCGCATCGGTCAGCTACACCCTGAGCAGCAACCTCGAGAATCTCCAGCTCACTGGAAATGCCAGCGTCAATGCCGTGGGCAACAACCAGAACAACGTGCTGACCGGTAACGCCGGCAGTAACGTACTCGACGGTATGGGAGGTCTGGACACAATGATTGGCGGCGCCGGCAACGACGCCTATGTGCTTGACCAATCTGGCGAACTGAACCTGATCAAGGAAAACGCCAACGAAGGTAGCGACACGCTGATCCTCGCCTACGACGTGCAAGGCAACACGCTGATCGACCTGAACAGCAGCACGCTGAGCAATTTCGAGCACGTCACTCTCAAAGGTGTCGGCGCATTCGACGTGCTGGGCAACGCGCAGGACAATTACCTGTTCGGCAACGCCTCTGCCAACACTCTCCAGGGCGGCGCAGGCAATGACTTGCTCGACGGCGGCGTCGGCAACGACACACTGATCGGTGGCACGGGTAATGACACCTATGTCATCGACAGCCTGCAGGACTCGGTGATCGAACAGGCCAACGAAGGCCGGGATCTGGTTCGCACCTCCGTCACCTACACCCTCGGCGCCAACCTCGAGGAAGGTGAACTGGTGGGCAACGCTGCACTGAACCTGACCGGCAATGAACTGAACAACGTTCTGACCGGCAACTCGGGTGACAACCTCATTGATGGCGGACTCGGTGCCGACAGCCTGATCGGCGGCCTGGGCAACGACACCTACATCGTCGACAACCTCGGTGACACCATTACCGAAACCAGCACCCTGGCCGGCGAAATCGACGCGGTGTGGAGCTGGTTCAGCTGGACCCTCGGCGCCAACCTGGAAAACCTGTTCCTCGCAGGCCCGGCCAATCTCAATGGCACAGGCAACGAACTGGCCAACTACATGATCGGCAACTCTGGCGCCAACGTCCTCGACGGCGGTCTGGGCGCTGACAAACTGATCGGTGGGCTGGGCAACGACACCTACATCGTCGACAACCTCGGCGATACCATCACCGAAACCAGCACCCTGGCCGGTGAAATCGACACCGTGCGCTCATCCGTGGACTGGCGCCTGGGCGCCAACCTGGAAAACCTGGTGCTGACCGGCAACGCTATCAATGGTACCGGCAACGAGCT
>NZ_JAFGYZ010000024.1:0-82598 GCF_017491585.1 Pseudomonas sp. 58(2021) | reverse complement strand
TCGGTTCCGCCAACCTCAACGGCACCGGTAATGCGGCCAATAACGTGCTCACCGGTAACGAGGGTGCCAACATCCTCGACGGTGGACTGGGCGCTGACAAACTGATCGGCGGGCTCGGCAATGACACCTACATCGTCGACAACCTCGGCGACACAGTCACCGAAACCAGCACCCTCGCCGGTGAAATCGACACCGTGCGCGCTTCAGTCGACTGGACGCTAGGCGCCAACCTGGAAAACCTGGTGCTGACTGGCAATGCGATGAGGGGCACCGGCAACGATCTGAACAACGTGCTGATCGGCAACAGTGAAAACAACACGCTGAACGGTGGGGCCGGTGATGACATTCTCGACGGAGGACTGGGCCAGGACCTGATGAGAGGCGGCGCCGGTTCGGACACCTACTACGTGGATGACGACTTTGACTTTGTCATGGACATGGGCGGTTCGGCCAGCGACGTCGATCAGGTGATCTCGACGATCAGCTATACCCTTGTCGGTGGTATCGAGAACCTGACCCTGGCAGGAACCGCCAACCTGAACGGCACCGGCAATGATCAAGACAACGTGATCAATGGCAACGCCGCTAACAACACGCTCGACGGCGGTGCCGGTGTCGATACCCTGATCGGTGGTGCCGGTGATGACATCTACATTGTGGATAATTCTCAGGACGTTGTGATCGAACAGATCGGCGAGGGTCACGACCTGATCCGAACCAATACCAGCTACACCCTTTCAGCCAACATCGAAGACCTGACGATGATCGGTGACGCCAATTCGGTGTTGACCGGCAACGCATTGAACAACGTGATCAGGGGCAATTCCGCGACCAACAACATCGACGGCGGTCTGGGCGCGGACACCATGATCGGCGGCGGCGGCCACGACACCTACATCGTGGACAACATCAACGATATCGTGATTGAACTTGACGATGAAGGTATCGACACCGTCAACATCAGTGTCGACTACACGCTGACGGCCAACGTCGAAGACGGCCAGATGATTGGCAACGCCAACCTGAACCTGACCGGCAATGCTCTGGATAACGTCTTGCACGGCAACAGCGGCAACAACATCCTGTCGGGTGGGCTCGGTGCCGATCGCATGATCGGCGAGGGCGGCGACGATATCTATATCGTCGATAACGTCAATGATCTCGTCTTTGAATCGCCACTCAATGGCGGCCACGACCTGATTCAGACCTGGGTCGACTACGGCCTTTCGGACAACGTCGAAGACGGCGTATTGCTCGGCAATGCGGACCTCACCCTGAGCGGCAACAATCTCGATAACGTCCTCACCGGCAACTCCGGCAATAACACACTCATGGGCTTTGGCGGCACCAACCAACTGTTCGGCGCAGAAGGTAACGACACACTGTTCGGTGGGTGGGGAAGCAACACACTGACCGGTGGTACTGGGTCCGACACGTTTACCTTCAATAACTGGATCACCTTGGGACCGGAAATGGGCATGGGCCCGGCCGACTCACAGAACATCATTACCGATTTCAGCGCGCTTGATGGTGACAAGATCGACTTCTCCGGCTACGACATGGATCCGCTGACCCTCGGTGTACAGCACATGACTTTCATCGGTTCCAATGAGTTCACCGGTGCCGGTCAACTGCGTTTCGTGGATCAGGTGCTTCTCGGCAACGTAAGCGGTGACCTCGGCGCTGACTTCCAGGTGCAACTGCTGGGTGTCCATACTCTCAGCGCGAACGATGTGCTGGTCTGACCCCTTGGATCCTTGAACGGACAGATAGACACAAATGAAAACACCCCGCCTTGGCGGGGTGTTTTTTTAACTGTCTCTAGGACAACAGACCCAGCTCTTTGGCCCGGGCCACTGCCTGTGTTCGTCGCTCGACACCCAGCTTGCTGTTGATATGGCTGGCGTGGGTCTTCACGGTATGCAACGAAATGAACAGTTGCTCGCTGATCTCCTGATTCGAACAGCCCTGGGCGATCAGCCGTAACACGGCCAACTCGCGACTGCTGAGTTGTTCGGTTGCGGCCTGCTCCAGGACCGGGCGAGCCATCGGTTGTGGAAGAAGCTCAAGCAGTTGCTGACTGACGGCAGCCGGGGTGCTCGTTACCAACTGCCCACGCAACCAGTCCGGGTGCTGGCTGACGAGCGCGTCGAACGGCTGCACGACCCCACCCGCCGCAGCCTCCAGCGCCAGACTCAATGCCTTGCGCGCTTCCGGCTCCCTTCCATCCGCCAGCAACAATGCCACTTTCTGCGTCAGCGCCATCACGCTGAGCAATTGGCGGCCGGTCTGCTGGCCATTTTCATGCAGCACATTCAAACGCCCTTCGGCGAGCATCGGATGCCCCTGAATCACATCGAGCAGCGCCTGTTGCAGTTCAACATGCAAGGGCAATTGCGGATGAAATTCAGGAGGTGCGGCGGCACGTTCTCCGGTGTAGGTCTGCCCCAGTCGGGCCAACCACGCCTCGGCCAGATCGGTACGCCCCTGGGCAAGCCAGAGTTCGCATTTGACCAGGGTGATCATTGCCAGGTAGTAGATCGGCGGAACATCCCAGATGTGCATCAATCGTTCGGCTTCGGCGAGTTCGGCGAACGCCTTGGCAAATTCGCCACCACTGCCGTCCAGGCGAGCGACCACGCAGTGGCCGATCAAGACGCTGATATCACGACACGCGCGCGCCTCACCGATCCCGATCAACAGCCGCGCACGCGCGGCCTGCGGCTGCAAACGCATGGCCAACAGAAAACCTTCATACAGCGTCAGCCGTGCGCGTACCGCGTACAAACGCTGTGGAGACAAACCGCGCAAGCGTTCCAGCCCCTGATGCACTTCATCCAGCGCGCGCAGGATTTCGCCGCGTGACTGCAATACTCGAGCGCGGTCGTAATGCGCCAACGCTTCGAACAACGGATTGCCGACCCGCTGCGCCAGCTCAAGAGACTCGCGATTCAACCCCCGTGCACGCCACAGATCGCCGTCGGCAATCGCCAGGTTGGACAGTGTCGAAAGACACATCAAACGCTGGCCATAACGTTTGGCCGGCAGGCTTTCCAGCGCTTCGCTGCAATACTTCAGCGTCAATTCGCGATGACCGCGACCTCGCGCGATGATGCCGCTGAGTGCCAGCCATTGGGCCAGCATCGATTTCTGTGCAGTGGCCGAAGGCGCCGGCAGAAAACGGCTCAGGTGGCTGGCAAGTTCTTCGGCGGCATCCAGTTGGCAGGCCAGCCCCAGCGCCCAGCTGTACAGCACGATCAGACGCGGCGTGCTGATCAGCAGGCTGTCGGGCAGGTCCATTTTCCAGCGCAGCAGCATGCCGACGTTCTGCTCGGCCAGCAGTTGTTCCTCGGACAGGTTCTGCACCAGGTTCGCCGCGACATCGAGATGTCCGGCACGCAACGCCTGCTCCACCGCCTCATCGAGCAAGCCCTGTGCATTGAACCAGCGACAGGCGCGCAGATGCAGCGTGGCGGTCGGCACCACGGCTTGAGCCACCGGCCGGCTGCGCAACAGATCGGAAAACAGATGGTGATAACGATACCAGTGACCATGCTCGTCGAGCGGCACCAGAAACACTTGGTGAGCCGAGAGAAAACGCAGGATTTCAGCACTGTCATGGGCATCGCGCACCGCGTTGCACAACTCGCTGCAAAAGCGCTCCTGCGGGGCGGTTTCATAGAGAAAGGCCTGAACCTCGGCGGGCAGGCAGTCGATGACCTCTTCCAGCAGGTAATCGCGAATCAGCCCTTCCCCGCCGTTCAGTGCTTGAGGCAAGGCCATGTCACTGCCTGCCTCGGCAGCGGCCAGCAACCAGAAACGCAGCCCGGCCACCCAGCCTTCGCTACGTTGAATCAGGTTTTCAAGGGCTTCGCCGCGCAGCGAGCTGCTGTGACGATCAAGCAGGGCCAGGGCTTCGTCGTGGGTCAGTCGCAAATCCTGTTCATGCAGTTCGAGCAATTGTCGCGACAGGCGCAGACGAGCCAGATGCCAGTCCGGCCGCTGGCGGCTGGTAACCATGACCAGCAAGCCATCGGGCAGGTGATTGAGGAAAAATTGCAGGCAGCGGTCAAGTACCGGTCCTTGGGCGAGGTGGTAATCGTCCAGCACCAATAACAGCGGCGAGGTCGGTTGCAGGTGCAATGCCAGCTCATCGAGCAAACCGTCGAGCCATTCTTCGAAGGCGAACGGCTGATGACGCTGGCGCATTTTCAACAGGCCGAGTGCGCGGCTGCCAAGTTCCGGGAAGTAGTCCTGCAGGCCTTCGAGCAGGCGCTCGAGAAAGCGCCCCGGATCACTGTCCCGGGCGCTCAGTCCCAGCCACAGACTGTGCCAATGACCCGGCAGGCTTTGACAGAACTCCACGGCCAGCGAACTCTTGCCAAACCCGGCCGGGGCGCAGACCAGCAACAGACGTCCACCGAGCCCGGCTCGCAGGCGCTCGCAAAGGCGTGGTCGCAAGACGTATCCGTCCGGCAGCGGAGGACGGAAAAAACGTCCGTCCAGTGCCGCGACGGCAACGCTTGCGGGACCCGGAAGTGGGGACAGATCAGTCATGGCCGGCTCTTGTTCGAATGGCTGTTGGCGGCGTAGCAGATGTCCGCAGACTAGCCTTAAACGAAGAGGGATTGAAGGTTATTGCAACAAATGACTACAAAAAGACTACAAGCAAACATGTCGAACTTCAGTGACAGATCTCCCGGATCCAGCTCCGATGTCGGAGGCGTAATCACCGCCTCCGAATACGGGCGGCAACTTCCGCCCGCCGTGGCGAAGTCCGAAAAATGCAGATCACAGTTGTGCCTGGATGCTTCGAGTGACCGATCTGGCAAGCTGCTCATAACCTGCTTCGGTGTAGTGAACGTCAGTATCCGACTCACGCAGATTGTCCGAAAGTGCCGCCGACACGGCTTCCAGATCGTTTATCGGGATCCCCATCCGCTTCATCACATCCGCGGCGGCTCGATTATATCGGCCGACATCGTCACTGTTGCGGCCAGGTTCCTGCGCAGGTACGACGGTCACACTCTGAAAGATCACCTTCGCCCCTGTGGCTTTGAGTTTTGTCGCGATCTGCGCAAGGTTGATTGCATACTGATCCAGCGGAACGGCAATCGAGCCGTTGATCTTGTCACGGTTTTCCTGTGTGACGGGGCCAGGACGTCGATAGCACAGATCCCACAGACCAAAGTTGAAACTGATCACATCCCATTTGCCACCCTCGAGCCAGGCGTCGAGGTTCTTGAGGCCATTGGTCGAATCCTGAGCGTTGCCGATGTTGTGGACAACTTCGGCCTCTGCGGCCAGCGACTTCGTGACATAGGGTGTATAGCCGATCGAAATGGAGTCGCCGATGATCAGTACGCGAGGTTTGTCGTGTGAGCCGGCATGACTGCTACCGATGACAAAAAATGAAGAGAGTATCAGGGCCTTGATGAATGAACGCTTGAGCACGAGTGGCCGTCCGTAGATTTCAGTCGCGACAGTCTACCTTCAGATTACGTCAGAACAAGGCACTTGAGGGGCAGCCGATAAAAAACGCCCCGAACCAGTCGGGGCGTTTTTTCGAGGATGCGGCCTCGGGTTACAGCTTAGCGGATACCGTCCTGGCCCAGGTTGCCAGGCTGGAATTCGCTTTTGGTGGCAGAGAACCCGAAGTCATAAGCCTGTTTCTCTTCGTTCTTCATGCCCAGTGCCAGGTAACGACCCGATTGCAGGTCGTACAGGGTTTCCAGCGCGTACCACGGCACTTGCTTGTCGTAGTAGTCCTCGGCATGAGCCTCGGCGACGCGCCACAGCTGACCACGACCGTCGTAATGGTCGATGACGGCGGCCTGCCAGGTATCTTCATCGATGAAGAAGTCACGTTTGGCGTAAATGTGACGCTGGCCCGGTTTCAGGGTTGCCACCACATGCCAGACGCGACGCAGCTCGTAACGGGCCAGGTCCTGGTTGATGTGGCCGGCCTTGATGATGTCGGCGTACTTCAGCGTCGGCGAATCGATCTTGTAGCTGTTGTTGGCAATGTACATCTCTTTCTTGCCTTCCAGCTTCCAGTCATAACGATCCGGTGCACCGTTGTACATGTCGAGGTTGTCGGAGGTACGCAGGCCGTCCGCCGCAGTACCCGGACCGTCATAGGACACTTGCGGTGCCTGACGCACACGACGCTGACCGGTTGCATAAACCCATGCCTTGCGCGGCTCCTTCACCTGATCGAGGGTCTCGTGCACCAGCAGCACGGTACCTGCCAGACGAGCCGGTGCGGTCACTTTCTGCTTGAAGTAGAACAGCACGTTGCCCGGGTTGGCAGGATCGTAGTCCTTCATCTTGTCGCGGAACACGAACTGGTCCTGGAAATACACCAGGCTGAACGAGCCGTTGGTCTGCGGCGTCGCCTGAGTTACCAGACGGGTCACACTGCCACCGCGATAGCGGGTGATGTGGTTCCAGATGACTTCCAGACCGTCTTTCGGGATCGGGAACGGGATGGCGGTCTGGAAGTTTTCCAGGCCGTTACCCCCGGCCACCAGCGTGGTGGTCGTTGCGTTTTTCTTGATGGCGGCGAACACGTCATCCGGCACGGTAGCACCGCGATGGGACGGGTAGACCGGCATTTTGAAGGTGTCCGGGTAACGCTTGAACATCGCGTACTGGCCCGGTGCAAGCTTGTCCTTGTACTGGTCGACGTTCTGCGCGGTGATGGTGAACAGCGGTTTCTCACTGCCGTACGGATCGGACAGGAAGCCTTTGCTGTCGATCGTGCCGGCATTCTTCGCCAGCGGCTTCCAGGCCGGGATCGAACCGTCGGCGTTGCCCGCCATCTCGGCGCCCATCGGGGTCAGGCTCTTGCCCAGTTTGTCGGCTTCGGCGGCAGGGACCGCCGCCATTACGCTGGTGGCCAGCAGCGAAAGCCCCAGAACACCGGCGTGGAACAGACTCTTTGTTATTTTCATGTGTTTGTTCGTCCTGAAAAAACTGTACTTAGAAGTTCACGCCAACACTGAGGGCAACGAAGTCGCGATCATCCACCGTGCTGTATTCGCCACCAAAGAAGTTGGTGTAGGCCAGGCTTGCGGTGTAGGTGTTCTGGTATTCGGCATCCAGCCCGAGGCTGATGGCCTTGCGGCCTTCCTCGAAGTTGCCGCCAGGGCCCGGGGAGTAACCCTTGACGTCGTGAGACCAGGCCACGTTCGGCTTCAGGTTCACGCCGGCGAACACGTCGCTGTAATCCCAGATGGCACGAGCGCGATAGCCCCAGGACGTGGCGGTGGTGAACCCGTTGTTGTCGCAATTGCTGGAGCGGTTGCTGGTCGAAGCGCCAGGACCGGCACCGTTGATGGTCGAGGTGTTGAGGATCTGCGAGCAGGTGTTCAGACCGCCAGTGGACGGCAGTTCACCCGGACCGAAGACCGGATCGCGGCCGTAGCGGGCCTCGGATTTGCTTTCCAGCCCGCCGACGTGGGTCACACCGACTTCACCCACCAGGGTCAGGCGGTTGGCGCCCATGACCTGATCGAAGAAGTGCGTCAGGGTGGTCTGCAGCTGAGTGATTTCCTTGCGGTTGTAACCGTGCAGGTCCTGGCCCGGAACGCCATTGAGGATCGACGCGTTGGTCAGTGCACCGCCCAATGGACGCACACCGGCGAACAGGATATCCGTGGAGTTCAGTTGCACCGGTGCGTTCGGTCGGTAGCTGATCTCACCGCTCCACGCCGTACCGGTAGGCAGGGTGGTGGAGAAACTCAGACCGTACAGACGAATGTCCTCTGGATATTCGATGAAATACTCGGAGTTACCCGCCACCACCAGAGGGCCCAATGCCTGGAACGGGCCCGGGAGCGCCTTGACGCCGTTATAGATCGACTGTGGCGCGCCGGTTGCGCTGAAAATCGGCGCACGGCTGTGGTAGTTCATGAAATAGGCACCGAACTCGGTGGCCAGCGGATCGAACATGTACTTGGCCGAAACACCCCACTGCCCGCTGTCCCGAGCGTTGCGGTTCGGCGAACGGCGCACCAGCACGCCTTCTTCGTTGACGTCGACATTGGCGGCCGCCAGCGGGCCGAGGGCAACGCCCGGAATGGTCGAGCGCTTGTTCAGCACGCGCAGGTTGTCGTCGCAGCCGGTGGTGACGATGTCAGGCTGGGAGAAGAACGTGCCGCAGTTGTCGGTCACGGTCTTCTGCCAGTCGATCTGATAGAAACCTTCGGCGGACAGGTTTTCGGTGATGCTCTGGGACACGTAGAACATGTTGACCGGAATCAGGCCTTCCTTGATCTCGGCCCCCGGACGGCGGAACGCGGAAACGTCAATCGGGTTGATCGAGTTGATGCCGCCACCGATGAAGGTACTTTCGCCCCAGTTCACCACCTGCTTGCCCAGACGCACCGAGCCCGGCTCATCGGCAATGGCGTAGTTGTGGTAGATGAAGGCGTCAAGGATCTGCCCGCCCGAAGATCGTGCTGCCACGTCGCGGTTATGGTTGCTGACGTCCTTGTATTCCAGGTCCTGGTTCTGCAACGCGAAGTCGTACCAGTATTTGCCCCGGACGAAGACACCGGTATCGCCATATTTCAATTCGAGGTCATGGATGCCCTTGAAGATCTTCGAGAACGCTTGCCCGCTCTTGAAGTTCAAGTGACCGTCGTCAGAGGTCTGGGACAGGCCCCTGCCGCCGTTGTTGACACCAATAAGGTCCTTGTTCGGCTGCTGGGTCGAAATACTCATGCCCAGGGAGAGCGAGGAGTCGAACTGGCCTTCGATTTCACCGACGTTGAAACTGACGCCGAATGCGGGCCCGGCGAGCGTGGAGGCAAGACTGACCGCCAGAGGCAGTTTCGCCCGGCGCCAGAACTGGTTTACTGAGGTCATCGACGCTACTCCATGTGCATTATTGTTATGGCAGTGAGTACTTTTAAAAACGCCTGAAGGACCGGGCGCCAGAGGCCTCCCGAAATCGCTTCAATGTTGCATTGCCCCGTTCTTAAAAATCCTTGAGCGGACTATAGCCAGCAGGTGGTACTGCTTGATCCCTCTAAAGTGTGATTTGCAGCTGCCGGCCACTCTGGAACAGTCCTTTCGCCAGTCCGACACATGTCGGCACGGCAAGGATGGCTGAAAATTCGGATTTCACAAGCCAAGCGCTTGCTTGGTGGGTCTGGCGCGCCGTTTTCGGCGCGCCAGGGGACGTTCAGAGCGTCGAGAGAAAGGTGCTGTTGTTGGCCTGCCATTCGGTGATGTCGAGGCGGATGCGCTTCTTGTCGAGCTTGCCGACACTGGTCTTGGGAATTTCCGTAACAAGGGCGATCTGGCTTGGAATCGCCCACTTGCTCAGGTGCCCCAGTTCCACGAACGGCTTGAGGTGTTCCTTGAGCTCACGAGCCCCGATGGCATGCCCTTCGCGGATCACCAGCAAGGCAAACGGACGCTCGCCCCACTGCGGATCGGCGATGCCCACCACTGCTACTTCACGTACCGCCACGTGACGGCTGATCAGGTCTTCGAGGTCCAGCGAGGAGATCCACTCGCCGCCGGTCTTGATCACATCCTTGATCCGGTCGCGGATATCGATCACGCCCATGCTGTCGAGTGTCGCGACGTCGCCGGTGTGCAGCCAGCCGCCGGCCCACAGCTCGGCGCCCTTCTGCGGTTCGTTGAAGTAGCCTTCGGTCAGCCATGGCGCGCGCAGTACCAGTTCGCCCTGGGTCTCGCCGTCCGCCGGGAGGAAATGGCCCTCGGTGTCGACGATCGCCGCTTCGACCAATGGCCCCGGCACGCCGGCCTTGATCCGGTAGGTGGTGCGCTCGTCTTCGGTGCCCGCCATCAACTCGTCGTTCAGATGTGCGCACGACACCAATGGCCCGGTTTCCGACATGCCATAGGCTGCCGTGAGCTGAATGCCCCGGGCCTTGGCCGCTTCATACAGGGAGCGGTTCAGCGCACTGCCGCCGATGACGATTTTCCAGCCGCCGAAATCGGTGCCTTGCGCGCCCTTGGCGTTGAGCACCATTTGCAGGATGGTCGGCACGCAATGGGAGAACGTGACCTTCTCCTTGCGCCACAGCTCGACCAGGAATTCCGGGTCGTAACGCCCCGGATAAACCTGCTTGAGCCCGAGCATGGTCGCTACATACGGAAGGCCCCAGGCATGCACGTGGAACATCGGGGTGATCGGCATATACACATCGTTGGTGCCCAGCAGGCGCACGCTGTCGATGGCGCCCATGATGGTCGACACGCCCATGGTGTGCAGCACCAGTTGCCGATGGGTGAAATACACGCCTTTCGGATTGCCGGTGGTGCCCGTGGTGTAGAACGTGGTGGCGACCGAGTTCTCGTCGAAATCCTGGAAGTCGTACTGGGGACTGGCGGCCGCCAGCAGTTGCTCGTACTCGCCGACCAGATTCGGCAGATCCGCGGTTTTCTCCGGCAGATCGGTCAGCAGCAGGGTTTTCTCCACCGTGGTCAGGTGCGGCGCGATGGCCTGGTACAGCCCGACGAACTCGCTGTTGACGAGCACGAAACGGTCCTCGGCGTGGTTCATGGTGTAGAGGATCTGTTCCGGCGACAGGCGCACGTTGATGGTGTGGATCACCGCGCCGATCATCGGAATCGCAAACATGCACTCCAGGTAGCGATGGCTGTCCCAGTCCATCACCGCCACAGTGTCACCGGCCTTGACCCCGGCCGCCGTCAGTACGTTGGCCAGCCGCGCGACCCGCTCGATCAGGGTCAGGTAGCTGTAGCGCAGCTGGTCACGGTAGATGATCTCGCGGGTTTTCTCGTAACGGGCGCCTGACATCAGCAGCCGTTTAATCAGCAGTGGATACTGGTAGGCCCCTTCGGCGGGCGGAATAACGCGAGTCTGCAACATAAGAATCCCTTTTCTGACTGCACGGTGTTGGCGTTGGAGTTTTGTACTCTAGAACCCTTATACGCCAGCCAAATCAGCCAAAGGAATGATTTGCAGAGCCGTACAAATGCTAGCTTTGCGCCAGCATTTGCCGGTATTCGTCACCGCTCAGACCATTTGCCCTACAGACGCTTCGGAAGGCGTTCGTGGGAAAACCACCGCCGCGAGGAAAGTCAAAGCGCCAAAACCGGCCAGAATCAGGTAAAGCCCCACAAACCCATGGCGCGGTTCGACATAGGCAATCAGCGGAATCGCCGTCGCACTGGCACCGAACGATAAACAGTAACGCAGGGCAAATACCCGTGACTGCCATTGCGGCGCGACGAAATTGGCGACCATCGAATCGTTCACCGTCACCTGACCGAACACCACAAACATGAATGCCGCCCCAACGGCGATCACCGCCCAGCCATCGACATAAGCCAGCGCGAACAGTAACGGCGCCTGGCACAACGTCAGCGCGATAAACGGCCATTTCAGGCTGACGCGGTGCAACACCCGACCGATGCTCAACTGCGCAATCGCACCGAAGGCGTAAGCCAGGCTCACCACCACACCGAGGGTCTGCGGCGAGGCGAACAGGTCATGCAAGCGCTCCTGAAACAGTTTTGGATAGGTCATGGTGGTGGCGTTGAACACCACCCCGCCGGTGGCCGTGGCCAAGGCCAGCACGCCGAACACCATGGCCATCGAAATCCGCTGGCCGCCGGCGCCCTTGAGCGCGGTGTGCGGACGCTTGGGGATCGGCTCCTCGCGCACCTGCAAGGCAAAACCGATCCCCAGCACGATGGCCACGGCACCCGGAATCAGGAACGCCGAACGCCAGCCGAACTGCGCCACCAGCAGACCGGTGATCAGCGCCGAGAACGCCACGCCAAGATTGCCCCACATGCCGTTGATGCCGATTTCGCGGCCACGATTTTGCGCATAGGCCACCAGCATCGCCGTGCCGACCGGGTGATAGATCGCAGCAAAAATGCCGATCAGGGTCAGGCCGATTACCAGCATCGTCGGGCTGTTACTTAAGCCGGTAACGATCGCCGAACCACCGATGCCGAAGAAAAACACCAGCATCATCCGTCGCCGGCTCCAGTGATCGCCGAGCCAGCCGGCCGGTAGCGAACAGGCGCCGAACGCGATGAAACCGCCCAGCGACAGGCCGATCAGCGCGGCGTAGTCGAGGGCGAAGGCCTGGGTCATGCCGAGCACGGCGGCGGGGAAAATCAGCATGAACATGTGATCGATCACATGGGCTGCGTTGATGTAGCGGATGACATTTCTGGATTGATTCATCGCGGCACGCTTTTCTTTTTATGAACAGGAAGGGTGTGAGCGCCTATGCTAAGTTGGCAAAAAAGCGCATTCCTGCCATTCAAGTCAGCGAACCGGACATGTTGATCAGCCATTTCGAACACGGCCCGGTGAGCGCCTACCCCCGGGATTACCTGGACGGCGCGCACCAGCCATTGCACCTGCATCGCGAGGCGCAGTTGCTGTATGCGGTGAGCGGGGTCATGCGGGTGGTCACGGCACAAGGTGCTTGGGTGATTCCACCGACCCGCGCTGTGTGGATCCCACCGCAGATCGGCCACGAGATCTTCATGTCCGGCGATGTGCAGATGCGTTCATTGTTCATCGCCCCCGAGCTGTCGCCCGCCAGCCTGCAACATTGTTGCGTGCTGGCCGTGACGCCGTTGCTGCGCGAACTGATCCTGCGCGCAGTGCAGGGCCCGCCCCACGCCGACAACCCGCTGATCCAGCAATTGATGCTGGAGGAACTGGCCGGCCTCGAAAACCTGCCGCTGCACATTCCCATGCCCAGCGACCGGCGCCTGCAAAACATTTGCCTGGCGCTGCTGCGCGAGCCTGATCATCCCAACACCCTGGAAGACTGGGCGCAGCATGTCGGCGCCAGCTCACGCACGTTGGCGCGGCTGTTCCAGCAACAACTGAAGATGAATTTCAATGCCTGGCGCCAGCAATTGCGCCTGATGGAAGCCCTGCCCCGCCTGCTCGCCGGGGACAGCGTGCAGAGCGTGGCGCGGGATCTGGGTTACGGCAGCGCGCGGGCGTTCAGCGCAATGTTTCGCCGTTTGCTCGGGGACAATCCCCGGGAGTACCTCAACGCCCTGAATCAGCTCAGTTCGATCAATGCATCTCGGTGAACGCGAGTTTCACGCCGATGGCGATCAGCACGGCGCCCATGGTGCGGTCGAACCAGTGGCCCATGCGGGCGAAACCGGCGCGCACGCGCTGCTGGCTGAACAGCATTGCCACCAGGCAGAACCAGGTTGCGGTCGCGACGGCCAGATAAATCCCGTAGCCGGCCTGCACCGCCAGTGGCGTATGCGGGTTGATCACCACGGTGAACAGCGACAGGAAAAACAGCGTGGCTTTCGGGTTCAGACCATTGGTCACGAAGCCTGAAGTGAAGGCGCCACGGGCGGTGCGTTCGCCGGCCTCTTTGTGCAGGTCGTCAGTCACGGTCTTGGCGGGTTGCGCGCGCAGGGCCTTGTAGCCGATGTACAGCAGGTAAGCGGCGGCGGCCCATTTCAAAGCGTTGAACAGCACGATCGATTGGGAAACGATCAGGCCGATGCCCAGCAGCGAATAACCGACGTGCAGGAAAATCGCCGTGCCCACACCCAGCGCGGTCCAGGTCCCGGCGCGCCGACCGTGGGTCACGCTTTCGCGCACCACCACGGCGAAATCAGGACCGGGGCTGGCGACGGCCAACAGGTGGATCAGGGCAACGGTCAAGAATTCGGTCCAGTACATGGGGGCTCCTCTGAAGTCATTACATTCCTGTGGGAGCGAGCCTGCTCGCGAAAGGGGAGTGTCAGCCGCCTCACTATTGCCTGACACGACGCCTCGCGAGCAGGCTCGCTCCCACAGGTGTTTCATCTGGTAGGCTCGGCAGATTACGCCTTCCCTTCAAAGCACAACAGGTACAGTTGATGACGAACGCCCACCGCGCCGTATTCCTCGATCACCCGTCGCTGGATCTTGGCGATCTCGATCTGAGTCCTTTGCGTGAATGCTTCAGCGATCTGCAACTGTTCGCCCAGACGTTGCCTGCGCAGATTGCCGAACGCCTGCAAGGGGCGACCGTGGCGATCAGCAACAAGGTCCTGATCGACGCCGCCGCCATGGCCGCCAACCCACAGCTGAAGCTGATCCTGATCACCGCCACCGGCACCAACAACGTCGATCTGGCCGCCGCCCGCGCCCATGGCATCACCGTGTGCAACTGCCAGGGTTACGGCACGCCATCGGTGGCGCAACACACGATCATGCTGCTGCTCAACCTCGCCACGCGGCTGGCCGATTATCAAAAAGCCGTCGGTGAGGGACGCTGGCAGCAGGCGAAACAGTTCTGTCTGCTGGATTATCCGATCGTTGAGCTGGAGGGCAAAACCCTCGGCCTGCTCGGGCATGGCGAACTGGGCGGCGCAGTTGCGCGTCTGGCCGAAGCCTTTGGCATGTGTGTGTTGCTGGGGCAGATTCCGGGGCGCCCGGCCCGTCCGGATCGCTTGCCATTGGAAGAGCTGCTGCCGCAGATCGACGCCCTCACCCTGCACTGCCCGCTCAATGAACACACCCGCCACTTCATCGGTGCCCGCGAGCTGGCGTCGATGAAACCGGGTGCTTTCGTGGTCAACACCGCCCGTGGCGGGCTGATTGACGAACAAGCCCTGGCCGATGCACTGCGCAATGGTCATCTGGGTGGCGCGGCGACCGATGTATTGAGCGTCGAACCGCCAACCCAGGGCAATCCGCTGCTGGCCGCCGACATCCCGCGCCTGCTCGTCACCCCGCACAACGCCTGGGGCAGCCGCGAAGCGCGGCAGCGAATCGTCGGCCAACTGGTGGAAAACACCCAGGCGTTCTACAGCGGTAAGGCGCTGCGGGTCGTCAGTTGATAAACTGCGGCACTTTTTTTCACAGGAGCAGTTATGGATCCGCGCAGTGAAGTACTGCTTCGTCAGGTCGAGTTATTCCAGGGCTCGCTGTTGTTGGCCGGTCTGCCGGCCGATGACTTGCTCGGGCGCCTGCCCGACGCCTTCGGCTGGTGCTGGCATGCGGGTGACCAGGCGGCGCTCGACGCGCGCTTCGAAGGTCGCAGCCATTTCGGCGTGAATGTGCCGGAGCGCGCATTCGACAGCGCCGTGGTGTTCCTGCCCAAGTCCAAGGATTTGACCGACTACGTCCTCAATGCCGTGGCTTCACGTCTGGCCGGGCGTGAGGTGTTTCTGGTCGGGGAAAAGCGCAGCGGCATCGAAGGCGCGTCCAAGCAACTCAACCCGTTCGGCAAGCCGCGCAAACTCGACAGCGCACGCCATTGCCAACTGTGGCAAGTGACGGTGGCCAACGCCCCTGAAGCCAAATCCCTGGAAAGCCTGGCCCAGACTTATGAGCTGCCACTGGCCGAGGGACCGCTGAAAGTCATCAGCCTGCCGGGCGTCTTCAGCCATGGCCGATTGGATCGCGGCAGTGCCTTGCTGCTGGAACACCTGGACAAACTGCCGAGCGGTCATTTGCTGGATTTCGGTTGCGGTGCCGGGGTGCTCGGTGCGGCGGTCAAGCGTCGTTACCCGCACAATCAGGTCACGTTGCTCGACGTTGATGCCTTCGCTGCCGCCAGCAGCCGGTTGACCCTGGCGGCCAATGGTCTGGAAGCCGAGGTGCTGACCGGTGACGGTATCGATGCCGCGCCGATGGGCCTGAATGCGATTCTGAGCAACCCGCCGTTCCATGTCGGCGTTCACACCGACTATTTCGCGACCGAGAACTTGCTGCGAAAAGCAGCGAAACATCTGAAAAACGGCGGCGAACTGCGGCTGGTGGCGAACAGCTTCCTGAAGTATCAACCGCTGATCGAAGAACATCTTGGCGTGTGTGCGATCAAGGCTGAAGGCAATGGTTTCCGGATTTACCGGGCCAAGCGCGGCTGAAAATTAGCACTTGCCGAATGGATTCTGCCTAGGCAGAATCCGCTCCGTCCTAGGGGAGTAGTCTCCCACGAGCGCCATGCTCGTCCGGCATACGTCAACATACTTGATCCTCAGATCATGGCGTATGCGACCCAAGCGTCCGCAGCAGACGGATCGCAGGGTTTGACAAGACCTATGACACGCACACCTTACCCGGGGCGGGAAGGCTGTACGTGTCATAGCCGTGTCGACCCGCCCCTTAGGAAATCCTGATGCTGGACTCGTTACTCGTTCCCACCGCAATCGTTGCCCTGGCCGAAATCGGCGACAAGACGCAACTGCTCGCGCTGATTCTCGCCGCTCGCTTTCGCAAACCCTGGCCGATCATTGCCGGCATCGTCGCTGCGACCCTGGCCAACCATGCGGCAGCCGGTGCGGTAGGCGCCTGGTTCGGCAGTTTCTTCTCCGATGCTGTCCTGCACTGGATTCTCGCCGCAAGCTTCACCGCCACCGCCCTGTGGACGCTGGTGCCGGACAAGATGGACGACGACGAAGCCAGCACCGCCCGCAAGTTCGGGCCGTTCCTGACCACCCTGATCGCCTTCTTCCTCGCGGAAATCGGTGACAAGACCCAGATCGCCACCGTGATGCTGGCTGCGCAATACCCGGAACTGTGGCTGGTGATCATCGGCACCACGCTCGGCATGTTGATTGCCAATGTACCGGTGGTTCTGGCGGGTAACTTTGCCGCAGACAAATTGCCATTGACCCTGATCCGTCGCCTCGCGGCTTCGGCGTTCATGATTCTGGCAATCGTCGCGGTGTACAAGGCGATGCAGAGCAGCGGCTGGGTCTGATCCGGCAGACCGCTCCCATACTCAGTGTGGGAGCGGTCATTTGTTTCAGGACTTGGGCGCTTTTTCGTAGAGCGGCATGACCTTCGGAATCGCCGCCTGCAAGGCAGCCGTGCGACTGCTGGAGGACGGGTGAGTGCTCATGAACTCCGGCGGTGCACCTTCGGACGCCTTGCTCATCTTGTTCCACAGGGTGATCGCGGCGTTCGGGTTGTAGCCGGCGCGGGCAGCCAATTCCAGGCCGATCAGGTCGGCTTCGTTCTCATTGGCGCGGCTGTTGGGCAGTGTCATGCCGTAGTTGGCCACGGTATCGGCCAGCGCCAGGCTGTCCTGACCCAGACCGAGCAACGCGCCGGCGCCCTGCTTGGCCATTTCGATGCCATAGGCCTTGGACATCGCTTCACGACCGTGCTCGCGCAGGGCGTGGGCGATTTCATGGCCCATGACCGCAGCGATTTCATCGTCGGTCAGTTTCAGGCTGTCGATCAGCCCGGTGTAGAAAATGATCTTGCCGCCAGGACCACAGTTGGCGTTGAGTTCGTCACTCTTGATCAGGTTCACTTCCCACTGCCATTGCGCCGCATCCGGACGGAAGTTCGGCGCCTGGGCGATCAAGCGGTTGGCAATCGCCTGAACCCGCTTGGCTTCGTTGCTGGTCTTGTCCAGCACACCTTTGCTGGACGCCTCGCCAACGGTCTTCTGATAGGACTGGGCATACATCTGGTCGACCTCTTGCGAGGACAGCATGCTGAACATGTACTGCTTGCGCTCCACGCCCACGGCACCGCCGCTGGTGGTGTTGACCGACTGACAACCGGCCAGCAACAGCGCTGCGCTCAGTGCACTTACAACCAATGTCTTGTTCATTCAAAAGCTCCCTGAAAACCTGCCGCGTATCCTAGGCGGGTAATTGTATCGACGCCAGATACAACGGACGTGTTGCACCTGTTTTCAGAAGACGCCCGCCAGTCCTGCAGGAAAAAATTCACATTCTTCGGCAAGCCTGCTGCAGCAGCGTCGCACACTGATCCATTTGCGACATCCGGCCCTGATTGCATGCGTTTTGCCTCATGGCGCAATAGTGGCTGCCGATACAGCAGCGGCAGACGTCCTCTCGCGTGCGGAGCTCCCATGAAGTTCAAGTCGATCCAGTTTTCCGTGGCCGCCCTGGCCGGCGCCATCGTGCTCAGCGTAGTCGCTGCGCTGGTGCTGTATGCGCTGTTCTCCGGTGCCCGCACCCAGGAAATGGTCCAGCAACGGACTCAGGCCCAGTTCGAGCAAGTCATCGAACAGCGCCTGACCTCGCTGGCGCAGACCCAGGTCAGCCAGATCCAGCGCGAACTCGAAGCACCACTGCTGATTGCTGGCGGACTGGTGCGCGTCAACGCCCTGCTCGGCACACCGGGCACCGACGGCCAGCCTCGACTGACCGTCAGCCGCGAGCAGCTGATCAGCCTGATCAAGGAAAACGTCGAGAAGAACCCGAAGATTCTCGGCACTTACATCGGCTGGGAAAAAAATGCGCTGGATCACAATGACGCGGCCTATGTCGGCACCCAGGTTGTCGGCATCGACCCTGGCAACGGGCGCTTCCTGCCGTGGTGGTTTCGCAATGACGACGGCACCCTGGGCCTGGACAAACTGGTGGACGTTGACGACCAGAAAGTCCTGTCCACCGGCGTGCGCGCCAGCGAGTACTACCTGTGCTCGAAAGAAACCAGGAAATCCTGTGTGATCGATCCGGCCCCGTACAAGGTCGGAGACAAGATCGTCATGCTCGCCTCCTTCATTGAACCGATCATGCTCAACGGCACCTTCCAGGGCATCGTCGGCGCCGACCTGTCGGTGAACTTCATCCAGGAAATGCTGCTGGGCGCAAACCAGAAGCTCTACAGCGGCGCCGGGCAAATGGCCCTGATCGGCAGCAACGGCCGGATCGTCGCCTACACCCAGGACCCGAGCAAATTCGGCGAGAAGGTCAGCGACATTCTCGACGCCCAACAGATTGCCAACATGGCCAATCTCAAGCGCGGCGAAGTGACTTACACCATCAATAAAGAGCAAGGCCGGATCGAGTTGTACCTGCCCTTCGGCATCGGTCAGACCGACGCGCGCTGGACACTGATGCTGCAACTGCCACTGAACGCGGTGATGGCCGATCTGCAAAAGCTGCAAGGCGACCTCGACGCCCAGCGCAAATCCGACACTTTCGGCATGGCCATGGTCGGCCTGATCATTGCCGGCCTCGGCTTGCTGGTGATCTGGCTGGTGGGCCACGGCATCGCCCGTCCGCTGAAGCAAATGGTCACCATGCTCGACGACATTGCCCAGGGCGAGGGCGACCTGACCCGTCGCCTGACCAGTGATCGCAACGACGAACTCGGCTCCATCGCCAAAGGCTTCAATACCTTCCTCGCGAAATTGCAGGGGATGATCACGCAGGTGGTAGCGTCGGTACAGAGCGTCAGCGATTCCTCGGAGCACACCGCGGACATCGCGATCCGGACCAATATCGGCATTCAGAAACAGATGGCCGAGATCGATCAGGTGGCCACCGCCGTGCAGGAAATGACCGCCACCGCCCAGGACGTCGCGCGCAACGCGACCCAGGCGGCACAAGCCGCCAGCCATGCCGATCAGGCGGCCAGTCAGGGCATGCAGATCGTGCGTGACACCTCCAACTCGATTGGCGTGCTGGCCGTGGAAATCGGCAAGGCCGTGGACGTGGTGCAGACGCTGGCCAAGGACAGCGAGAACATCAACGCGATCCTCATCGCCATTCGCGGGATCGCCGAGCAGACCAACCTGCTGGCCCTCAACGCCGCCATCGAAGCAGCACGTGCCGGTGAACAGGGTCGCGGGTTTGCCGTGGTGGCCGACGAGGTGCGCAACCTGGCGCAGAAGACCCAGAAAGCCACCGAAGAAATCCAGAGCATGATCCAGCAACTGCAGCAGGGCACCCGGGATGTGGTGCGGGTCATGGAAGACAGCCAGAACCGCACCGACGAAAGCGTGCAGCACGCGGCCAAGGCCGCCGAAGCGCTGGAGACCATCACCCAGGCGGTGTCGGTGATCAACGACATGAACACCCAGATCGCCAGCGCCGCCGAAGAACAGAGCGCAGTGGCCGACGACATCAACCGCAACGTGATCAATATCGGTCAGGTGGCGAACGAGGTGGCCGGTGGTGCGGATGAATCGAGTTCGGCCAGTGCGGACCTGACCAAACTGGCGGAGCAGCAGCGGCGGTTGATCAATCAGTTCAAGGTTTAAGAGCCACCCCCTCACCCCAGCCCTCTCCCGGAGGGAGAGGGAGCCGACCGAGCTGTCTTCCGTCATACATCGACCTGGTAAATAGTGTCGATTATGGATTCAGCAAAAAACTTTCAAGTCGGTGTATTTCTGCAATATATCTCGGTCAGTCCCCTCTCCCTCCGGGAGAGGGTTAGGGTGAGGGGGGCTCTTGATCTGCTGCTAGGCCGGAGTCAGACACTCCGGCCCGTTGAGCTTCGGATCATTGACCAGGTTCGCCAGCACCCGCTCGCGCAAGGCGGCGGGTTCGCTGGCGAGCAGGCCTTGCAGGACGTGCAGCGGCGTTTCCGGATCGAGCCATGCCGCCTGCCCCGCCTCGTCGAGAATCAACGGCCGGCGCTGACTGGCCGCCGACTGAGTGATCACCGCCGTGCTCAGCCACACCTGTTCCTGCACCGGATACGCCTCCCAGATCGCCGCAAAAAACAGCGAAGAACCTTCCCCCGGCGTCAGCCAGTACGGGTGCTTGCGCACATTTCCGCGCCATTCGTAAAACCCGTTGGCCGGCAGCAGGCAACGGCGCAGGCGCAGGGCTTCGCGGAACATTGGCTGTTCGGCAACGGTTTCGGCCCGGGCATGGGCCGGGGTACGCGACAGATCAGTCAGCCACGGCGGCGTCAGGCCCCAGCGGGCACGGGCCAGGGTGCGCTGGCCATCAGGTTCGGCGCGCAGCATCAACACCGAATCGTTGGGAGAAATGTTCCACTGCGCCTGCTGATCAGCGGGAAAACCTGGCAGCGCCGCGAAGTCGCGGTTCCAGCGAAACAGGGCATAACGTCCACACATGGGGCAGCACGACTCAAGAATAAAACGAACGTCAGCCTAACAGACCAGCGTACCGGGGAAGCTCTCCGGTTCATCGCCGGGCAGCGGCAGCGCGGCATTGTACGCGCTGATCAGCTCGCGGGCGTATTCGGCCTGATCGTTCTCGACCGAAAGCCCCAGCAGGCCGAAGATCGGCAACTCGCCCGTGCCGCCTAGCAGATCACGCCCCACCAGATGCGCCTCGATGCCTTCGCTGGCGAGCATGCCCTTGAGCATTTCGCCTTCCATCAGGTTTTCCGGCTCGTAGATTCGCTGCATGGGCGCACCTCACTCGTTTTCGCTGAAGACTTCCAGAAACCAATCCTCTCCATGGACCTGCAGTACGAACGTAATGGGTCGGCAACACACCTGACAGTCTTCGATATAGGTCTGATCGCCCGCCGACAGATCCACGGTCGTCTCGACTTCCTCCCCACAGTACGGACATTCATACAGTGCGCTTTCCAGCATCGCGGTCTCCCGGGTGACTTGTGCGTATAATCGCCGGTCTATTTGCAGGGCTATTTTTGTCTGGCTACTTTTTCAGACCGTGCCCCGTTGGTTTTCGATCCAAACCTTTACTTACCCTAGCCGTTTCCAACAAGAGAGCATGATGGGCGAATTCGATGCCATCCGACCTTACGACGACAGCGAAGTACCTGCGGTACTGGCAAGACTGCTCGGCGACAAGGCGTTTCTAGATATCCTCACCCACTTCCGCTTCCCGCGTTTCGCCGGTGCCTTCGGCTGGATGCTCAAACCACTTATAGCCCATCGGCTGCGTCGTGAGTTCGCCGACGTGACCTCCGTGGCCACTTTGCAGGACAAGGTCGAGTTCTACGTCGACCACACCATCGAGCGCGCCACCGATGGCGTGACCTACACCGGTGTCGAGCAATTCAAGTCCGGCAGCGCCTATCTGTTCATCGCCAACCACCGCGACATCGTGATGGACCCGGCCTTCGTCAACTACGCCGTGTACCACGCCGGCCTGCCGACCCCGCGCATTGCGATTGGCGACAACCTGCTGCAAAAGCCGTTCGTCAGCGACCTGATGCGTTTGAACAAGAGCTTTATCGTTCACCGTTCGATCACCGGACGCCGCGAGAAGATGGCCGCCTATCAACTGCTGTCGGCCTACATCAACCATTCGATCCGCAACGATTGCGCCTCGATCTGGATCGCCCAGGCCGAAGGCCGGGCCAAGGACGGCGACGACCGTACCGAGTCGGCGATTCTCAAGATGTTCCACATGAGCCGCAAGGACGAGCCGTTCGGCGAGGTCATCCAGTCGCTGAACCTGACGCCGGTGTCGATCAGCTACGAATACGACCCGTGCGACCAGGCCAAGGCCCGCGAACTGTACATCCGCGCCACCACTGGCACCTACAGCAAGGCGCCGGGCGAGGATGACGTGAGCATCGCCAAGGGCATCACCGGCTACAAGGGCCGGGTGCACGTGAACTTCGCCGCGCCGATCACCGAACTGTTCGAGGACACCAAGCAATTGGCGGTCGAGATGGACAAGCAGATTCTCGGCGGCTACCGGTTGTTCCCGGTGCATTACCTGGCGTACGCGCAGTGGGCCGATGCCGATCCGCAATTGAACGTGCCAAAGGCTGCCGACGTGTTCGGCGCCGAGGAACTGGCCAAGGCCCAGAAGGAATGGCAAAGCCGTCTGGACGCCTGCCCAGAGGAGCACCGCCCGTATCTGGTGCTGCAATATGCGACGCCGGTGCGCAATCAGTACCGGGTCAAGGCTGGTTTGCCGCTGTAAGCGGTTTCGGCCGGATACAAGAACGGCGCCTTCGGGCGCCGTTCTTCGTTCAGTAGCGGGTGCTGATCCAGGAAATCAGCAACGCCAGCCCCAGACAGGCAAAACCGAAACGATAGAAAAACCGGTTCATGCGCAGGGTTGCCCAGTCCAGCACCGGCTCTTGATCGGGCTGACTCTGACGCTGGGCCGCGATGCTGGCCATCGCCCGTTGTTCACGCCGACGGGTCGCGTGTAGCAGCCAACTGCCCGGGAAGGCCAGCAGCAGGGCCAGCAGGTTGATCAGTTTGGCGGGATGGGCGGTAAACAGCGTCATCAAGTGCAGCGACATCACAGACCTCAATCTAGACCGGTATGGCGAACGCCAGACCGACGACCGCGGCGCGGATTCTACCGAAACCCTCCCCGACTGCCCTACCCTTTGCGACAAATAACGCATCAATCGACCGATGGCTGTCCTGTGTCACGGCATCGTCATTTTTTTCAGCCACCCTGCGCGCCTCGAAACGTAAACGGAATGCGACATGCTTCACGCTGAAAACCAGGATCGCCTGTATCTCATCTCCCCTTCCGACGAACAACAGACCCTCGTCGGCAGCCTGGCCTTCAATGTTCAGGACCGTCACTGGCTGGTGTATTGCGCCCTCGGCGGGCACCAGCATGCGGACTTGCCCGAGACCGACCTGCTGACCGGCGTCAGCGTCCTCGACTTTTATTCGCAAGCTGCCTGAACGAAAAAGCCCGGAACCATCACTGGCCCCGGGCTTTTTCACATCAGGCGACTGCCTTATTCAGCGAGGATCTGACCCACGGTCGGATCCTTGAACAGACGGGTCAGCGCATCGCTCAGCACATCGCTGACCAGTTTGGTGTTGGTTTCCTGGTTCGGTGCCATGCCGAAACGCTGGTCCAGCGAGGCACCGTAACGACCACTGTAACGACGGTTGGCGTTCTGCACGTCGGAGCGGAAGGTCGCGCCGATGGTGGCCTCGGTCACGTACATGCCTTCTTTCGGCGACTGGTATTTCAGTTCAGTCAGGGTCACGGTCAGTTGCGGTGCATTCATCGCGCCGTTGGACGGGGTGAAGCCCAGCAGACGCACGGCCGCTTCGGCCTGGGCCTGCAACTTCGGCAGGATCTGCTCGCGCTGCACGGTGATGGCGCTGGTTTCCGGGTACAGGCCGCCACGGGTGCCGAGGGTTGGCGACGGACGACCGTCCACTACGCGGACCACGACGGGCTGGCCATGGCCGACCGGTGCCAGCTGAGTGGTCAGCTTCGGTTCCGGGCTCAGTTGTTGCGGGCTGTGGGCGCAGCCAACCAGGGTCAAACTGGTCACAGTGATCAAACCGAACAACAGGCGTTGCAACATGCTCTTCTCTCCAGAATCAGGCACAGACAGGCCCGCAGTATAGCGGTGGGCCACTGCGGGTCACCAGCACTGAAATCTCTGACAAACCCCGGTGCACGCGGTTCCTGTCACAGATTATTCACCGCCCATACACGTTCGCGTCACGGCCTTCTGACAATCTTCCTCACAGACCCCAAAAGGAGCACTGCCATGCGCTATCTGATCTCGTTGTTCGCACCACGTCCGCTGCACCGCAGCTTCGCCCTGCTTGACCGCAACGGCCATTGCCAGGCTTTCAAGCAATGCAGCCTGCAGCCAATGGGTGACGGCTGGGTCGAAATCGAGGAAATCCGTCTCAACTGGTTGCACCAACCCCTGCCGGCCAGCGCCCGGGTCGAACAGCAGCGCCCTCGCGCACGCGCTCAGGCGATGTTGAGCATCTGACCGGATGCCTAATAAAAGTCATTAAACTCGACCAACTCCCCGCATTTCTTCGATACAATCTCCCCCCGATTATAAGGACGTCTCCTGATCGGGCCCCGCAACAGCGTCAATGCGCTTGCATTGGCATCCAAATCGCCCACAGAGAGCCGCCCACACAGATCGAGTGAAGCTGGCGTGCTTGCTGTTTCCCTGGCAAATCCCCGCTTTTCGCGAATCTGCAGAGCTGTCATGACGCTCGGTCACTGAGTTGTTTGCCCGTTTTGCCTGCCCATGTATCGCGTGGCGGCAAACCCTCCGGGCACGGTGCCAGGCCCGGACAGCCCTTTTTGAGGTTCACGTCTTCAAAAGAGCGTGAAAAAAACGGGTTTTCACAACTTCACAAGAGTGTGGCGAGCAAATGAATAGTTTTGCGTCTGAACATGCACCATTAGCGTCTGAAACAGCCCAACGACACAGGAACGGGTACGCCTCGAATACCGGAGCCTGAAGCCTGTCCGCTACGGATTTGGTTGCACAAACGGATGTCTCGACCATAAGTCGAATTGCCAGCCCCGCGCCGAAATGAGTTCATGTGACTCTAGAAGCCAGGCCGCACGCATCCGTCGAAGTTGCGAAAAATTGCGAAGATTCGGACATGGCAAACCTGGCCATGGGTACCTGGGGCGCCACTGACCTGCCCCGGACACCTGGCAGCCATGCCGACAATTTGGTGCTGCAGATTTTGGAGACGCGTTAAATGGCGCATAACGAAGCAGTCGACGTAGTTCTGGTTGGGGCCGGCATCATGAGTGCCACCCTTGCAGTGCTGCTCAAGGAACTCGACCCGGCGATCAAGCTGGAAGTCGTCGAACTGATGGATTCCGGTGCCGCGGAAAGTTCCAACCCGTGGAACAACGCCGGTACCGGCCACGCCGGCCTCTGCGAGCTGAACTACACGCCGCAGGCTGCCGACGGCACTGTCGACATCAAGAAAGCCGTGCACATCAACACCCAGTTCGAGGTGTCGAAGCAGTTCTGGTCGTACCTGACCAAAAAAGGCACGTTCGGCTCGTGCAAATCCTTCATCAGCCCGGTGCCGCACCTGAGCTACGTCGAAGGCGAAAAAGGCGTTTCGTTCCTCAAGGAACGCTTCAACGTGCTGCACAAGCACCACGCCTTCGCCGACATGGAATACACCGAAGACAAGGCGAAGATGGCCGAGTGGATGCCGCTGATGATGCCGGGTCGTCCAAAAGACCAGGTGCTCGCCGCCACCCGCGTGATCAACGGCACCGACGTCAACTTCGGCGCCCTGACCAATCAGCTGCTCAAGCACCTGACCAGCGCCCCGGATGCCCAGGTCAAGTACTGCAAGCGTGTGACCGGCCTCAAGCGTAACGCCAACGGCTGGACTGTCAGTATCAAGGACGTCAACAGCGGCAGCAGCCGTGAAGTCGACGCCAAGTTCGTGTTCCTCGGCGCCGGTGGCGCGGCCCTGCCGCTGCTGCAAGCCTCGGGCATCGAAGAAAGCAAAGGCTTCGGCGGCTTCCCGATCAGCGGCCAGTGGCTGCGTTGCGACAACCCGGAAGTGGTCAAGCATCACCAGGCCAAGGTTTACAGCCAGGCCGCCGTGGGTTCGCCACCGATGTCCGTGCCGCACCTGGACACCCGCGTGGTCGACGGCAAGAAATCCCTGCTGTTCGGGCCTTACGCCGGTTTCACCACCAAGTTCCTCAAGCACGGCTCCTTCATGGACCTGCCGATGTCGGTTCGCGCCGGCAACATCGGCCCGATGCTGGCCGTGGCCAAGAACAACATGGACCTGACCAAGTACTTGGTCAGTGAAGTGATGCAGTCGATGGAGCAGCGTCTGGAATCCCTGCGCCGTTTCTACCCGCTGGCGAAAGCCGAAGACTGGCGCCTGGAAGTGGCCGGCCAACGGGTGCAGATCATCAAGAAAGACCCGAAGAAAGGCGGCATCCTGCAGTTCGGTACCGAACTGGTGGCGGCGAAGGACGGCTCCCTCGCCGCCCTGCTCGGCGCCTCGCCAGGTGCTTCGGTGACCGTTTCGATCATGCTGGAACTGATCGAGAAATGCTTCCCGGCCAAGGCCAAGGGTGAGTGGGCTGCCAAACTGGCGGAAATCTTCCCGGCCCGTGAAAAAGTCCTGGAAACCGACGCTGTGCTGTATCGCAAGATCAACACGCAGAACAACGTCGCGCTGGAACTGGTCGAAGCCAGTAACGAGACCGAAAGCTACGCCTGATTCGGCTCCATGAAAAACGCCCCGCACTCGATGAGTGCGGGGCGTTTTTTTATGCCTCGGAAAACTGCGCAGGTATCAGCCGCGCGCTTTCTCGATCAGCTCGATGTATTCCTGTGCGTTGCGTTGATCGCGGATCTGGTCGACGAAAGTCTTGCCGTGCTCGTCCTTGCCGTCCACGTCATAACCGGCTGCAACGAAGAACGTCAGGAAACGCTCGAAATCGTCGATGCGCAGGCCGCGGTAGGCCTTGACCAGTTTGTGCAGCGACGGCGAAGTGGCGTCGACGGGCTCAAAATCGAGAAACAGCTTGATCTGCTCATCGCCGATCTCGTCACCAATCACTTGTTTCTTATCTTTACGCATTGCCGACTCCAGCTCGCAGACATTTCACGGGGCGGGCAGTTTACCCTTGCCCGGGCACGGGGCTCAACGCGCACGCGTGCTGCCGGTGTGCAGATCGGCCCAGATGTGGCCGTTGGCGTAGCTGAGGAATTGCACGTACACGGTGTCATTGCGCAGCAGATCGATGATTACCCGGTATTGAGCCAGCGGATAGAACAGGGTCAGGGTCTTGCGCTGGTCGTCGTATACCGGTTTTTTCAGGCTTTTGCTTTCGCCATCGAAGCTGACCAGCACCTGATTGATCGTCGCGCCCTTGTTCAGAGGCTTGCCCTTGAGGCGGATCATCAATGGCGAGGTGACCGGAATCGGCTGCTGATTGGACTGACGCTGGGCACCGACCACCACCGAATAGTCGAGGACCTGCAACAGTTGTTGCTGCTCGGGTTCGGCATCGCGCAGGCTCAGGTCGTCGGGTGGCAGGAACTGACTGTGCATCGGCGCGGCGACCAGGGGCAGGCTGAGGGTCAGCAACAGGGCGGCGCAGCTGCGGATCAAGAGGCTCATGACAGGCTCCGGGGGGCGGGGCCGAGCACTCTAGCATGGGTATCGCGGATGGATCAGCACACACAAAACAACTGTGGGAGCGTGGCTTGCCCGCGATAGCGTCGGCATATCCGACATCAATGTGTCAGACAGTCCGCCATCGCGGGCAAGCCCGCTCCCACAGGGATCGGGGTTACCCGGAATTACATGCCTTTGACGGCGAAGATCCCGTTGGCGTTGCGCCAGTAGCCTTTGTAGTCCATGCCGTAACCGAAGATGTAACGGTCGACGCACGGCAGACCGACGAAATCGGCTTTCAAGTCAGGACGGGCCTTGCGGTCGTGGTCCTTGTCGATCAGCACAGCGGTGTGTACGGCTCGGGCACCGGCGTGTTTGCAGAAGTCGATGATCGCGCCCAGGGTGTGACCTTCGTCGAGGATGTCGTCGATGATCAGCACGTCGCGATCGATGAACGAGACTTCCGGCTTGGCTTTCCAGAACAGGTCGCCGCCGCTGGTTTCGTTGCGATAGCGGGTAGCGTGCAGGTAGGACGCTTCCAGCGGGAACTGCAGATGGGTCAGCAGTTTGCCGGAAAAAATCAGCCCGCCGTTCATCACACAGAACACCACCGGGTTGCTCTCGGCCAGTTGTTCGTTGATTTGTGCACCGACGCGGGCAATGGCAGCCTCGACTTCAGCTTCGGTGTACAGGCAGTCAGCCTCTCGCATGATTTGACGGATATGCTCGAGATCAGCGGACATGGCGCTCTCCAAGGGGGGTCTGTTTCGGAAAAGCGGGCAAAGGTACGCATCCCGCACGGCCGAATCAAGCATTTGTGGACTAACGTTCTGTATGTCCTATAGGACATCACCCTCGGATAGATTAATCTAGGCCGGTTTTTTTGCCCGCCGCCGGAGCCTTTCCCCATGTCCATCCAAGAGATCCGCCATCCGCTGATCCGTCACAAACTTGGCCTTATGCGCCGTGCAGACATCAGCACCAAGAATTTCCGTGAGCTCGCTCAGGAAGTCGGTGCCCTGTTGACCTATGAAGCTACAAAAGACCTGCCGCTGGAAACCTACGATATCGAGGGTTGGTGCGGCACCGTGTCGGTCGAGAAAATCGCCGGCAAGAAAATTACCGTCGTGCCGATCCTGCGTGCCGGCATCGGCATGCTCGAAGGCGTGCTGAGCCTGATACCGGGCGCCAAGGTCAGCGCCGTCGGCGTTGCCCGTAACGAAGAAACCCTGCAGGCCCACACCTACCTGGAAAAGCTGGTTCCGGAAATCGACGAACGTCTGGCCATGATCATCGACCCGATGCTCGCCACCGGCAGCTCCATGGTTGCAACCATCGACCTGCTGAAGAAGGCCGGCTGCAAGGACATCCGCGCGATGGTGCTGGTGGCCGCGCCGGAAGGCATTGCCGCTGTCGAGAAAGCTCACCCGGACGTGATCATCTACACCGCGTCCATCGATCAGAAACTCAACGAGCACGGTTACATCATTCCTGGGCTTGGCGATGCCGGTGACAAGATCTTCGGCACCAAGCAGAAGGACGCGTAACCATGCAGCAAGAGTTCAACGATCCGCTCTGGCGCACGGTACTGTCCGGCGCACAGATGCTGTTCGTGGCTTTCGGCGCCCTGGTGCTGATGCCGCTGATCACGGGTCTTGACCCGAACGTGGCACTGTTTACCGCGGGTTTAGGCACGATTCTGTTCCAGATCGTCACCGGGCGTCAGGTGCCGGTGTTTCTGGCGTCGAGCTTTGCCTTCATCACCCCGATCATTCTCGCCAAGGGCCAGTTCGGCCTCGCCGCGACCATGGGCGGCGTGATGGCGGCCGGTTTCGTCTACACCTTCCTTGGCCTGGCCGTGAAGATCAAAGGCACCGGCTTCATTGACCGTCTGCTGCCACCGGTAGTGATCGGTCCGGTGATCATCTCCATTGGCCTGGCCATGGCGCCGATTGCCGCGAACATGGCGATGGGCAAGGCTGGTGACGGTTCGGAGCTGATCCATTACCAGACCGCGATGATGATCTCGATGCCGGCGCTGCTGACCACGCTGATCGTGGCGGTGTTCGGCAAAGGCATTTTCCGCCTGGTGCCGATCATTTCCGGCGTGCTGGTGGGTTTCGCCATGTCCTTCTATTTCGGTGTCGTCGACACCGCGAAGATTGCGGCGGCCCCATGG
Source organism: Pseudomonas sp. 58(2021) (assembly GCF_017491585.1). Taxonomy (NCBI): domain Bacteria; kingdom Pseudomonadati; phylum Pseudomonadota; class Gammaproteobacteria; order Pseudomonadales; family Pseudomonadaceae; genus Pseudomonas; species Pseudomonas sp. 58(2021). The sequence goes on along the minus strand of NZ_JAFGYZ010000024.1, from coordinate 52,883 downwards.
TTTGCACTTCCTCATTTCACCGCGCCGGAGTTCAACTGGCAGGCGATCCTGTTCATCGTCCCGGTAGCTTTGGCCCCGGCGATCGAACACATCGGCGGCGTGATTGCGGTCGGCAGCGTGACCGGTCGCGACTACCTGAAAAAGCCGGGCCTGCATCGCACCCTGCTCGGTGACGGCATCGCCACCACGGCAGCCGGCCTGTTCGGCGGCCCGCCCAACACGACCTACGCGGAAGTGACTGGCGCGGTGATGCTGACCAAGAACTACAACCCGAAAATCATGACCTGGGCGGCGATTTTCGCCATCAGCCTGGCGTTCATCGGCAAGTTCGGCGCCCTGCTGCAAAGCATTCCGGTGCCGGTGATGGGCGGGATTCTGTGCCTGCTGTTCGGTTCGATCGCGGCGGTGGGGATGAACACCCTGATCCGTCACAAGATCGATCTGGGCGAAGCACGCAATCTGGTGATCGTTTCGGTGACCCTGGTGTTCGGTATCGGCGGTGTGCTGGTCGGCACCGGCACAGGTCCGGATGACTTCGGCCTCAAAGGCATCGCGCTGTGCGCGGTGGTGGCGATTGCGCTGAACCTGATCCTGCCGGGCAACGACAGCTGGAAACACAAGAAGGCGGATGAGCCGCTGATCTAAGACTTAGCTTCATCGCCTGAAAGACCGCTATCGCCAGCAGGCTGGCTCCCACATTGGAATGCGCTTTCCTGTGGGATCCAGCCTGCTGGCGATGCTTTTAGAGGGCCAGTGGCGCCCGTTCACACAGCGTTGCCAACGCCTTCGCCCATTGCGGGTCATCGTTCAGGCACGGCACCAGCACCAACTCCTCCCCTCCCGCCTCGCGGAACTGTTCCTTGCCGCGATCGCCGATCTCTTCAAGGGTCTCGATGCAATCGGCGACAAACGCCGGGCACATCACCAGAATCTTCTTCACGCCGCTTTTGGCCAGTTCATCCAACCGCGCTTCTGTGTAGGGCTCGATCCATTTCGCCCGGCCCAGCCGCGACTGAAACGACACCGACCACTTGCCGTCCGGCAACCCCATGCGTTGCGCGAACAGCGCCGCCGTACGCAGGCACTGGGCGCGATAACAGGTGGCCAATACGGCAGCCGAGGCGTTCCTGCAGCAATCTTCATTCTTGAAGCAATGATTGCCGGTCGGGTCGAGTTTGGTCAGGTGCCGCTCCGGCAAACCGTGGAAGCTCAGCAACAGGTGATCGTAATCCTGTTGCAAATGCGGTTTGGCGCTCGCCACCAGCGCGTCGAGGTATTCCGGCTGATCGTAGAACGGCTGCAACACCGACAGCTGCACATCGAGCTTCTTCTCGCGCAGCACCCGCTTGGCTTCTTCAATCACCGTAGTGGTGGTGCTGTCGGCGAACTGTGGATAAAGCGGCGCGAGGGTGATGCGTTTGTGCCCCGCCGCGACCAGCTTCAACAGGCTAGTTTCAATCGACGGCTCGCCGTAACGCATGGCCAGCTCAACCGGGCCGTGAGTCCACTGCGCCTTCATCTGCTGTTGCAGGCGACGGCTGAGCACCACCAGCGGCGAGCCTTCGTCCCACCAGATCGAAGCGTAGGCATGGGCCGACTGCTCCGGGCGCTTGATCAGGATCAGTGACACCAGCAGACGCCGCACCGGCCAGGGCAGGTCGATCACGTACGGGTCCATCAGAAATTGATTGAGGTAGCTGCGCACGTCGGCCACCGAAGTGGAGGCCGGCGAACCCAGGTTGACCAGAAGCAAGGCGTGATCGGTCATGCAACGTCCTATTTCAGAGGCGGCTGGAGAGATCGTCCAGGGCCGCGCGTAAATCCGTGAACCGGAAGGTGAATCCGGCTTCCAGCAAGCGTGCCGGCGTGGCCCGCTGACCACCCAGCAACAGCAATGACATCTCGCCGAGCACGACCTTAAGGGCCAGCGCCGGCATCGGCATGAACGCCGGGCGATGCAGCACGCGGCCCAGCGTCTTGGCAAATTCGCGATTGCGCACAGGTTTCGGCGCGCACGCATTATAAGGACCACTCGCCTGATCGCGGTGCAGAAGAAAATCAATCAGGGCGATTTGATCGTCGATATGAATCCACGACATCCACTGCCGACCATTGCCCAAAGGCCCACCCAGCCCGAGTTTGAACGGCAGCAACAGGCGCGACAAAAAACCGCCCTCGGCCGACAGCACCAGCCCGGTTCGTACCAGTACCACACGAATATCCATCGCTTCGGCGCGCTGCGCGGTTTCCTCCCAGGCAATGCACAACTGACTGGCGAAGTCATCGATCACCGGTGGCGATTGCTCGGTCAACTCACGCTCACCGCCGTCACCGTACCAGCCCACCGCCGAACCGGAAATCAGCAGCGACGGTTTCTGTCCGCGGTTTTCCAGCCACGTCAGCAGCGTCTCGGTGAGCGTGATCCGGCTGCTCCACAGTAATGCCTTGCGTCGATGTGTCCACGGCCGATCGGCAATCGGCGCGCCGGCGAGGTTGACGATCACGTCCACGGCTTCGTCGCCAAGGTCCTCCAGACGCGCGATGCCACGCACTTGAGCGCCGCAGATTTTCGCGACCTTTTCCGCACGACGGCTCCACACGGTCAACCGGTGGCCCTGACCCGACCAGTGCCGGCAGAGCTGACGTCCGATCAATCCAGTACCGCCGGTCAGCAATATGTGCATGACGTCTTCCTCACGTGGCGTTTTACTTCGATCACTAGTCTATTTTTATAGGCAGGGATCTTTTCTATCGGACAAGCTCTATTGTTTAACAATAGGCCAAGCTGTCAGAACGAGAATGCTGGAAGTTATACCAAAAAACAAAATTGTACAGGTTTCATCCACGGCGTAGTCTGTACAGAAAGGTAAACGAGGCCCCTATGACTGTACCTATCGCAATCATCGGCACCGGCATCGCCGGGCTCTCCGCCGCCCAGGCCCTCACCGAGGCCGGGCACACCGTTCAGTTGTTCGATAAAAGCCGCGGCAGCGGCGGGCGCATGTCGAGCAAGCGCAGCGATGCCGGCTCGTTGGACATGGGTGCCCAATATTTCACGGCCCGCGACCGGCGCTTCGTCACCGAAGTCCAGCGCTGGCAAAGCCAGGGCTGGGTCGCCGAGTGGACGCCGCAGCTCTATACCTTTCATGGCGGACAACTGAACCTGTCACCGGACGAGCAGACCCGTTGGGTCGGCTCGCCGCGCATGAGCGCCATCACCCGTGGTTTGCTCGATGGCCTGGAAGTGCATTTCGCCTGCCGGATCACCGAGGTCTATCGCGGCGAAGAGCACTGGCACCTGCAAGATGCCGAGGGCTTCACTCACGGGCCGTACAGCCACGTGGTGATCGCCACGCCGGCGCCGCAGGCCACCGCCCTGCTGGCCGCCGCGCCGAAACTCGCCGGTGCCGCCGCCGGGGTAAAAATGGACCCGACCTGGGCCGTCGCCCTTGCCTTCGACACGCCGCTGGATACGCCCATCGAAGGCTGCTTCGTCCAGGACAGCGCCCTCGACTGGCTGGCCCGCAACCGCAGCAAACCGGGACGCGACACCACGTGCGATACCTGGGTCCTGCACGCCACCAGCGCCTGGAGCCGGCAACACATCGACCTGCCCAAGGAAGCGGTGATCGAACAATTGCACGGCGCCTTCGCCGAACTGTTGCACAGCGCCATGCCGGCCCCGACCTTCAGCCTCGCCCACCGCTGGCTTTATGCCCGCCCGGCCAGCAGTCATGAATGGGGCACCCTGGCCGACGCCGATCTGGGCCTGTATGCCTGTGGCGACTGGTGCCTGTCGGGGCGGGTCGAAGGGGCGTGGCTCAGTGGTCAGGAGGCTGCAAGACGCTTGCACGAACACTTACAGTGAACCGCATCAACCCGCGCAAATTGCTGCTGTCGAAATGGACAGCAGCCCACCCGAAAAACCGTGAAAAGCATTTCCTGGTGACCGAACTGTTCCGCGACGAGGACGGCACGGTGCTGGAAATCGAATTGCAGGCCGTGCTCACCCGGCGTACCGAGCAATGCGACTGGCAGACTCTGCAAGATGATTCACACTGGAAAATGGGCTGGCGCTAAAAACCTCAAAAAACTTATACAAATAGTTTGACTTGTACACCCATGAATCTATGCTGAAAGAATGTTGTACAGATCTATCCGTCTGTACAGGATCAGATTCGAGGTTGTTGCATGTCCGACTCATCGACGTCCCTACCGAAAATCGCCATCAGCGCCTGCCTGATGGGTGCCGAAGTGCGGTACAACGGCGGGCACAAGGAATCGCGGTTGTGCAGCCGCACCCTGGCCGAGCATTTTGAGTTCGTTCCGGTATGCCCTGAAGTAGCGATCGGCCTGGGAATTCCCCGCGAGCCGATTCGACTTGTTGGCGACCCGGCCAAGCCTGAAGCGGTCGGCACCGTCAATCCATCGATCAATGTCACCCAACCGCTGGCGGCCTATGGCGCAAAAATGGCTGCAGAGCTCGATGACATCTGCGGCTACATCTTCATGCAGCAATCGCCTTCCTGCGGTCTGGAGCGCGTCAAGGTCTACCACGCCAACGGTGCACCGGTGAATGGTGGCGGGCGCGGCATTTACGCTGAGGCGTTCTGTGCACAGCATCCGGATCTGCCGGTGGAAGAAGCCGGGCGCCTTAACGATCCGGTGCTGCGGGAGAACTTTATCACCCGCGTGCTCGCCTACCGCGAATGGCAGCAGGTGCTCAAGCAGGGCCTGAGCCGCCGCGTCCTGACCGACTTCCACTCGCGCTACAAATACCTGCTGATGGCCCACAACCCGGTGCAATACAAGGCACTGGGCAATCTGCTGGGCAACATGAGCGGAATCGATCCCGTGGAGCTCGGCCCGCGCTACTTCAGCCAGTTGATGGCGGCACTCACTACCTGCGCTACACGCCGCACCCACAGCAACGTGTTGCAGCACATCAGCGGCTACTTGAAACGCGCCATCAGCGCCGAAGACAAACAGGAAATGCAGCACGTCATCGGCCAGTACCGCCACGGTATCGTGCCGCTTGTGGTGCCGCTGACGCTGCTCAAACATCACTTTCGCCAACACCCCGATCCGTACATCGCGCAACAGGTTTACCTGCAACCGCACCCGGAAAACCTCAGCCTGCGAAACGCCATTTAATGAACGACACACCCGACAGCAGCGCCCGCGAAGACCTCGGCGCCGACTTCAAGAAAGCCCTCGACGAGGGCTGGCTGCCGATCCGCGAGGTCGCGCGCCAGACCGGCGTCAACGCGATTACCCTGCGCGCCTGGGAACGTCGCTACGGGCTGATCGTGCCCCAGCGCACGCCCAAAGGTCATCGCCTGTATTCGGCCGAACACGTGCAGCGCATCCAGACCATCCTCACCTGGCTCAACCGTGGTGTGGCGGTCAGTCAGGTCAAACCGCTGCTCGACACCCCGCAAACCATCGATGAACCACCGGAAAATGAATGGCACCCCTTGCGTCAGGCCGCGCTGCTGGCGGTCACACAGCTGAATGAACGCAGCCTAGACGACAGCATCAACCAGGCCATGGCGCTGTACCCGCCACGAACGCTGTGCGAGCAATTGCTGATGCCGTTGCTGGCGGAACTCGAACAGCGCTGGCAAGGCCAGTTCGGTGCGCAGATGGAGCGGGTGTTCTTTCATTCCTGGCTACGTAGCAAATTCGGCGCACGCATCTACCATAACAACCGTCAGTTGCGCGGCGCACCGTTGCTGCTGATCAATCAGTCGGATCTGTTGCTGGAGCCACACCTGTGGCTCTGCGCCTGGCTGATCAGCAGCGCCGATTGCCCGGTGCAGGTGTTCGACTGGCCGCTGCCAGCCGGTGAACTGGCGCTGACAATTGATCACCTGCAAGCCCGCGGCGTTCTGCTGTATTCCAGCAAAGCCATGAATCTTGTGCAGTTGCCGAAACTGTTGAACGGCATCAACTGCCCAAAAATGATTGCCGGACCAACGGTGTGCATCCACCACGCCGAGTTGTCCGTAAGAACTTCCGAGATCGCTGATCTGTACCTGGCCGAAGATCCCTTGTCGGCACATCGGGCACTCCTTCAGCGTGGGTTGATTTAATGATTCGTGCAGAGAACACCATGCAATTGATCTGGCTGCGCAGCGATCTGCGCCAACATGACAACACCGCCCTGACGGCCGCCGCCGAGCGTGGCCCGACCGTGGCCGTGTACCTGTTGAGCCCCGAGCAATGGCAGGAACATGACGATGCACCGTGCAAGGTCGATTTCTGGCTGCGCAACCTGCGGGTATTGAGCAAGAGCCTGGGCGAATTGAACATCCCGCTGTTGATCCGCAGCGCCCCGCACTGGGATCAGGCACCCGCAGTGCTGCTTGAGCTCTGCCGGCACTTGAAGATCGAGGCCGTTCACGTCAATGAAGAATACGGCGTCCACGAGAGCCGACGCGATGCAGCTGTTGCCCGGGTATTGCAGGCTGAAGGGATTGCATTTCACAGCTATCTCGATCAGTTGCTGTTCAAGCCCGGCAGCGTGCTGACCAAGACCGGCACCTACTTTCAGGTGTTCAGCCAGTTCCGCAAGGTCTGCTATGAACGCCTGCATCGCTCGATGCCGCCACTGATAAAGACGCCCTCCTCGCAGGCCCCGCTGAAGATCGACAGCGACCCGGTGCCCGAGTCCATCGAGGGCTTTGCGACGCCCGGCCAATCCCTGCGCAACCTTTGGCCCGCCGGCGAAACCGAGGCCCAACGACGCCTCGACACCTTCGCCGACGTGCAAATCGACTACTACAAGAGCGAGCGCGACTTCCCGGCCAAACCCGGCACCAGTCAGCTCTCGGCCTATCTCGCCGCAGGTGTGATCTCGCCGCGCCAGTGCCTGCATGCCGCACTGCAAAGCAATCAGGGCGAATTCGAAAGCGGCAAGGTCGGCGCGGTCACCTGGATCAACGAACTGTTGTGGCGCGAGTTCTACAAACACATTCTGGTCGGCTACCCACGGGTGTCCCGACATCGCGCGTTCCGCCCGGAAACCGAAACCCTGGCCTGGCGTGATGCGCCGCAGGAGCTCGCGGCCTGGCAGGAAGCACGCACCGGCCTGCCGATCATCGACGCGGCCATGCGCCAATTGCTCGAAACCGGCTGGATGCACAACCGCCTGCGGATGGTGGTAGCGATGTTCCTGACCAAAAACCTGCTGATCGACTGGCGCGAAGGCGAACGCTTTTTCATGCGTCACCTGATCGATGGCGATCTGGCGGCCAACAACGGCGGCTGGCAGTGGAGCGCATCGACCGGCACCGATGCAGCGCCGTACTTCCGGATTTTCAACCCGGTCAGCCAGTCGGAAAAGTTCGACAGCGAAGGCCTGTTCATCAAGCACTGGCTGCCCGAACTGGCCGGGCTGAACAAAAAAGAAGTGCATAACCCGGCCAGTGCCGGCGGGCTGTTCGGCGTGGCGGACTATCCGCCGCCGATCGTCAACCTCAGCACCTCACGGGAGCGGGCGCTGACAGCGTTCAAGAACCTGCCCTCTCGTGAGTCTATCGGAGAAGGCCATGAGTGAATTCCTGCGCCGCTTCGCCCGCCAGTTTGCGCAGTTGAACAAAGACAACCTGCACAACCTGGAGGCGCTCTACAGCGAGGACATTCATTTCACCGATCCACTGCACGAGGTGCAGGGACTGACGCAACTGCGCAGTTACTTCAGCGAGCTTTACGCCAACGTCACCGAGTTGCGGTTCGACTTCCACGGTTTCGACCAGATCGGCGACTGCGAAGGTTACCTGCGCTGGGTCATGAGCTACCGCCACCCGCGCCTGGCGGGTGGACGATTGATTCGCGTCACGGGCTGCTCGCATCTGCTCTGGCGCGACAAGGTTTATCGCCACCGGGATTACTTCGATGCCGGAGCGCTGCTTTATGAACATCTACCAGTGTTGGGCCGGGTGATCGCCTGGCTGAAAAGGAGAATGGGATGAGTCGTACACCTCCAAGACGTTATTGGCTGACCGGTGCCAGCAGTGGCATCGGTGCAGCACTGGCTGAAGAGATTCTGAAAACCGGCGCGCACCTGGCGGTCAGTTCCCGTCAGGTCGCACCGCTCAAAGTGTTGTCGCAACGTTATCCAGGACGAGTTCTGGTAGTGTCCGGGGATTTGACCAACAGCCAGACCGTGCGGGAAATCGGTGAAAAGATCGCGATGGAGTGGGGCTCGCTGGACACCGTGATCCTCAACGCCGGCACCTGCGAGTACGTCGACGCAAAGCAGTTCGACGCGACGATCATCGAACACGTGGTGCGCACCAACCTGCTGGCCAGCAGTTACTGCATCGAAGCCGCCCTGCCGTTGCTGCGCAAAGGGACTGCGCCGCATCTGGTGGGCATGGCCAGTTCCGTCACCTACGTGCCGCTGCCACGGGCCGAAGCCTACGGCGCGTCGAAGGCCGGCCTGCGTTATCTGTTCGAATCGCTGCGCATCGATCTGGCAGACGAAGGTATCGAAGTCACGGTCATCAGCCCGGGTTTTGTCGATACACCGCTGACAGCGAAAAACGATTTTCCGATGCCATTGAGCTGGCCTGTGGACAAAGCTGCGCGGCACATCTTCGGTCGACTCAAGGATCGGCCTCTGGAAATCGCTTTTCCAGCGCTGTTCATGGCGGCGCTCTGGCCCCTTTCGAAAATGCCCGCGCGCGTGCAACTGGCGATCGGTAAGCGCATGGTGCGCAGCACACCACCGCTGCGGGATGCGACATGAATATCGCCATCGTCGGCAGCGGGATCGCAGGTCTGACTTGCGCGTATCTGCTCAGTCGCCGACATACCGTCACCGTCTTCGAGGCTGGCGCCTGGGTCGGCGGCCACACCCACACCGTGCCAGTCACGGTGGATGGGCGCGAATATGCCGTGGACACCGGATTCATTGTGTTCAATGACTGGACGTACCCGAACTTTATTCGTCTGCTCGGCCAGTTGGGTGTGAGCAGCAAAGCCACCGAGATGAGCTTTTCGGTGACCGATCCCGACACTGGCCTGGAATACAACGGCAACAACCTCGACAGCCTCTTCGCTCAACGCAGCAACCTGATTTCGCCGGGCTTCTGGGGCATGCTGCGCGACATCCTGCGGTTCAACAAGGAGGCCCGGCGCGACCTCACCGAACAGCGGATCGCCAGCGACACCACACTCGACGACTACCTCAAGGCCGGTGGCTACGGCGAACGCTTCATCCTGCATTACATCGTGCCGATGGGCGCGGCGATCTGGTCGATGCCGATGGCCGAGATGTTGAATTTTCCGTTGCAGTTTTTTGTGCGGTTCTTCGAGAACCACGGTTTGCTGTCGGTCAGCAACCGTCCGCAATGGCGAGTGATCGAGGGCGGTTCCAGTGCCTATATCGCACCGCTGACCGCAAGCTTCAAAGACCGGATCCGCCTGAACTGCCCGGTCAACCGGATCGACCGCGACGAGCACGGTGTGGTTATCCACAGCCCTGTCGGCATCGAGCATTTCGACAAAGTCGTGCTGGCCTGCCACAGCGACCAGGCGCTACGCCTGCTGGGCAGTCCCGGTCGTGCCGAACGGGAGATCCTCGGTGCACTGCCTTACGCCGACAATGAAGTGGTGTTGCACACCGACACCCGCCTGCTGCCGACACGCAAACGGGCCTGGGCCAGCTGGAATTATCGCCTCGGCGGTGCGGGGCATACCCAGGCAGCCGTGACCTATGACATGAATATCCTGCAGGGCATCCAGAGCGACACCACGTTCTGTGTCAGCCTCAACCAGAGTGCCGGGATCAGCCCGTCCAAAGTGCTTGCCCGTTTCACCTACGCCCATCCGCAATTCAGCCTCGCGGCGGTGGCGGCACAACAGCGCTGGGGCGAACTCGACGGCGCGCAACACACGCATTATTGCGGTGCCTACTGGGCCAACGGTTTTCATGAAGACGGCGTGGTCAGCGCTTTACGCGTCGCCGCAGCGTTTGGAGAAAGCCTGTGAACAGCGCGCTCTACAGCGGCTGGATCGCCCACCGGCGCTTCGCCCCGCGTCGGCATGAATTCCGTTACCGGATCGGGCTGATCTATCTCGATCTGACCGAACAGGATGCCGTGCTGAACCTGTCGCCCCTGGCAGGCACGAGCCGGTTTGCACCGTTCTCGTTTCGCGAGACCGACTACCTCAAGACGTTCACCGGTCGCGGCGTGCGGCTGATCGATGCCGTGCGCCTGCAGGTCGGCGCGGCGCTCGGTCACGAGCCGCAAGGCTCGATCTGCCTGCTGACCCAGCCGCGCAGTTGGGGCCTGGCATTCAACCCGGTGAGTTTCTTTTATTGCCACGAAGCCGACGGGCAACTGGCGGCGATTCTCTGTGAAGTCAGCAATACGCCGTGGCGCGAGCGCTATCACTACGTACTGCCGGCGCGGGCGCCGACCAGCGTGCGTGACTTCCACCAGCACTTCGCCGTGGCCAAGGCGTTCCATGTATCACCGTTCCTGCCGCCGGACCTGGAATACCGCATGAGCTTCAGTCCTGTCGCGCAAACCCTTGGCGTGCACATGGCCGACTGGCAGGGCGAACGCAAACTGTTCGACGCCACGCTCAATCTGAAGCGCGAACCTCTTGATCGATCTCACCTGCACCGGCATTTGTGGCGCTTTCCATGGATGACCGCCAAGACCGCCCTTGCGATCTATTGGCAGGCCCTGCGTTTGCTGCTCAAGCGCACCCCGCTGTTCACCCATTACGCGGCCGATGACAGTTTTCGCACCGCCACTGCATCTCCCGAGGAGCACCGCCATGAAGTCCTCTAGCGTTTCGGCCAGAGCCATTCCGTTCAGCACTCACGGGATCACCGGTTCGCTGCTGCGTCGCGGAGTCCTGCGCCAGCTCGCACAGCTCAAGCACGGGCAACTGGTGGTGATCGAGGACGGCGAGCGTCAGGTCTTCGGCACACCGGGCAGTGCGTTGGTGGGCGAAATTCATGTCCTCGACGTGGCGGCCTGGGGCATGGTCGCGAGCAATGGCTCGATCGGCGCCGGGGAAGCGTTCATTCACGGCTACTGGAGTTCTCCGGACCTGACCGCCGTGGTACGCGTCTTCGTCAGCAACCTTGAAGTGCTCGACGGCCTGGAGGGCGGACTGGCAAAAATCGGCCGGCCGCTGGTGCGCGGTCTGCACTGGCTCAACCGCAACACGCGCAAGGGCTCGCAGAAAAACATCGCCGCGCACTACGACCTCGGCAACGATCTGTTCGAACAATTCCTCGACCCGACCATGATGTATTCGGCGGCGCAGTTCCTCAGCCCGGACGACAGCCTGGAACAGGCGCAATTGAACAAACTGGAACGGATCTGCCAGAAACTCGCACTCGAACCCGGTGACCACCTGCTGGAAATCGGCACCGGATGGGGCAGCATGGCGCTGTATGCCGCGCAGCACTATGGCTGCAAAGTCACTACGACCACACTGTCCAGAGAGCAATACGCGTTCACCGCCCGGCGCATCGAAAGCCTCGGCCTGCAGGACCGGGTGACGCTGTTGCTCAAGGACTACCGCGACCTCACCGGCCAGTACGACAAACTGGTGTCGATCGAGATGATCGAGGCGGTCGGCCATCGCTTTTTGCCGACCTATTTCAAGCAATGCGCGCACCTGCTCAAGAGCAACGGCCTGATGCTGCTGCAAGCGATCACCATCCGGGATCAGCGCTACGAGCAGGCAAAACGCGGCGTGGATTTCATTCAGCGCTATATCTTCCCCGGCGGCGCCCTGCCCTGTGTGCAGAAAATGCTCGAAATCGTCAGCCGCGATACCGACATGAACCTGCTGCACATGGAAGACTTCGGCCTGCACTACGCCCGGACCCTGCGCCTGTGGCACGAGAACTTTCGCCACGCCCACGGTCGCCTGAGCGAATTGGGCTACGACGATTATTTCCTGCGGCTGTGGGAGTTTTACCTGTGTTACTGCGAGGGCGGATTCCTCGAACGCACCATCGGCACCGCACAATTGCTGTTGGCCAAACCGGGGGCCATGCCTGCGCCACTGCTTGGGCGTTTCGATGCCTGAACGGATCGCCAATGCCGTACTGTTCCAGATCGGCTGGCTGGCCTGCGTGCTCGGTGGCAACAGCCTGTGGTTGCTGGTGGCGCTGGCAGTCTTGGTGATTCATCTGCGCTGGGTCAGCAGTTGGGCGGCGGAAGGTCGCCTGATTCTCAGCGTGGTGATTATCGGCACCGCCGTGGACAGCGGCCTGCGCGGTCTCGGCGTCTTCGAGTTCAAGGACCTGTCGCCCCTCATTCCGCTGTGGCTGATGCTGCTGTGGGCACTCCTTGCCACGACGCTGCGCCACTGCCTGCAATGGAGCGCGCGGCCATGGTGGCTGGCGACTCTGCTCGGGGCCGTCGGAGGCGCATTGTCTTACTGCGCCGGAGGACGACTGGCCGGGGTGCAGTTTCCCTACGGCGAACTGCCAACCCTGATCGGTATCGGCCTGTTGTGGGCGCTGCTGTTCCCCTTGCTGCACTACATGTCCCGACGCCTGGTGCAGTAATCGTCCGTCAGGGCTTTCACACGCACGCGGTTCGCTGCCGTACACTGCGGCCATGAAGACCATTCCTCTCCAGCCAATCGACGAACCCGCAGTGACCTGTTCGACCTGCGCAGCCTGCTGCTGTCAGCTCGAAGTCATGCTGATCACCGACACAGGTGTGCCCGAGCGCTTCATCGATACCGATGATTGGGGGGGTGAAGTGATGTTGCGTCTGGACGACGGCTGGTGCGCCGCACTGGATCGCGACTCGATGATGTGCACCATCTACGAGAAGCGCCCGCTGATCTGCCGCGAGTTCGAAATGGGCGCACCGGAATGCATTGAGGAACGCCAGGGAATTGCCACGGCGTATCGCTGAGCACAAAAAAAAGGAGCGCCTGGCGCTCCTTTTTTCTTGAACGGACTGTCCGGATGCTTACAGCGGCATCGTGTAATGCAGCGAGTAGCTTTCGACCCCGTCGTTGTCGCTGCTCAGGCCGGCGTTGGAATAGTGCGTCGCACGGATCCCGACTTCATGCCCGCCATTGAAGCGCAGGCCGAAACCGAAGCGGTCTTCGAACTGGAAGGCGCCGCCGAGCTTGTTGTCTTCGTATTCGGTGTTGGAGAACAACGCCACGCCGATCCCTGCCTCGACATACGGTTTGACCGACTGACCGGCAAACTCGTAAACAAACACCGGCGAGAACGACAGGCTGTTGTTGCCAGAGGTCTTGTCACCTTCCCAGTAAGTGTAAGCACCGCTCCAGTAACCGGTCAGACGCCCCACGTCACTTTGCAGCCAACTCTTGTCCCAATCGAAATTCATGCCCAGGCGATAAGTCATGGTCGAATCGCTGGTGGCACCCACTGCAAACTCGACGCCAGCAGCTTGTGCGGTAAAACTTTGCCCCATCAGTGCAGCCGCAATCGCGGCCAAGCAGAATAGTCGCTTCACGTTGAAACTTCCTTTTCCGGAACGATCGTTTGGTTTTTTAGGTCACTCTGCGCTATAGAAATCTGCGCTTGGTCAGAAGTTCAGCTGACTTTTTAGATATTTCACATTTTTTTTACAAGGTGAATTTTTCGACATCGCCGGCGACTTGGCCCAACAGGACCAGGGTACTGCGCAAAGACTCGGGATCGGCGCTGGTCCAGAATCTGACCGGCCGGTTTGGCCCTTCGGCGAGCAGATCACGCGCGGCCAGCAGCCGCTGCAATTGCCGTGCGACCGCCGCGCCCGTATCGATCAGGCTGATGCTCTCGGGGATCATCGACTTGAGCATCGGCTTGAGAAACGGGTAGTGAGTGCAGCCCAGAATGATCGTGTCACAACCGCTGGCCAATAGCGGATTGACGTAGTGCCTGAGCAATGCTCGCAACTCGGCGCTGTGCAGATCGCCGCTTTCAATCCGCTCGACCAATCCGGGGCACGGTTGAGTGACGACCCGCACATCGGTGGCAAAACGATCGAGCAGCGCCGCAAACTTCGCACTCTGCAAGGTGCCCGTGGTGGCGAGTACGCCCACTACGCCGCTGCGGGTGGCAGCAGCCGCCGGCTTGACCGCCGGCTCCATGCCGACAATCGGCCAGTCGGGGAAATCCCGCCGCAGATCCGCGACGCCCGCCACGGTCGCGGTGTTGCAAGCGATCACCAATGCCTTGGCGCCCTGCTCGCGGAAAAAACCGGCCATCACGCTGCAACGCTGGCGAATGAATTCCGGGGTTTTCTCGCCATACGGAATGTGGCCGCAATCGCCGAAGTACAGCAGCGATTCATTGGGCAGCAGATGCTGGATTTCCGCCAGCACCGACAGCCCGCCGACGCCAGAATCGAATACAGCGATCGGCGCCTCACGCATGGTGCGAACCACAGACGCTGCATCCCGGATCCCGCTTGACCCGCAGCTCACGAAATCGCGAGCCCAGAGCATCGATCAACAGCAGACGCCCCACCAGTGGTTCGCCGAAACCCGCCAACAACTTCAGGGCTTCCAGCGCTTGCAGGCTGCCGACCAGACCGACCAGCGGCCCGACCACGCCGGCTTCGCTGCAAGTCAGTTCGGCTTCGCTGCCGTGACCGTACAGGCAGTGGTAGCACGGGCTCTCGGCGCGACGCGGGTCGAACACCGACAGTTGTCCTTCAAGGCGGATCGCCGCGCCGCTGACCAGCGGTTTGCGCGCCGCCACACACGCGGCGTTGACCGCTTCGCGGGTGGAGAAATTGTCCGAGCAGTCGAGCACCAGACCCACTGCAGCCACGGCGGCGGCGAGAGAATCCTCGTCCAGTGCCTGACGATGAGGCACCAGTTTGATTTCAGGGTTGATTGCGCTCAGGCGCTTGAGCGCCGAGTCGACCTTGGTCATGCCGACACTGTCGGTGTCGTGGATGATCTGGCGTTGCAGGTTGGTCAGGTCGACCGTGTCGAAGTCCGCCAGATGCAATTCACCGACACCCGCCGCCGCCAGATACAAGGCCACCGGCGCACCGAGACCACCGAGGCCGACGATCAGCACCCGGCTGTCCTTGAGCTTCAACTGGCCATCAATATCGATGTGTTGCAGGAGGATCTGCCGACTGTAGCGCAACAATTCCTGATCATTCAGCACGGCAGGCGCCCCAGGCTGATCCGTTGATGGCCGCCCAGATCGGTGCGGCTGTGGACTTCTTCGAAACCTTGAGTGAGCAGCAGATCGCGCACGGCTTCAGCTTGATCATAGCCGTGTTCGAGCATCAGCCAGCCACCGGCCTCCAGATGTGCCGGCGCCTGAGCGATGATCAGACGCAGATCGTCGAGCCCGTCGATGCCGGCCACCAGGGCGCTTTCCGGTTCGAAACGCACATCGCCTTCGACCAGGTGCGGATCAGCAGCGCGGATGTACGGCGGATTGCTGATGATCAGCTCGAAACGCTTGCCTTCGAGGGCGCTGAACCAGTGACTGCTCAGTACCGTGACGTTGTTCAGGTGCAAACGCTGACGGTTGCGCTCAGCCAGGGCCACGGCTTCAAGCACACGATCCACGGCAGTGACGCTCCACGCCGGGCGCTCGCTGGCCAGGGCCAGGGCAATCGCCCCGCTGCCGGTGCCGAGGTCGAGAACCCTGGCCGGGGCCGCCGACAATAATTCCAGTGCGGCTTCCACTAGCAGTTCGGTGTCCGGACGCGGTATCAGCGTGTGCGGTGCGACTTCCAGATCGAGCTTCCAGAACCCTTGCTGACCCAGAATGTAGGCCACCGGCTCGCCGCTGCGACGACGCTGCAGGTACTCGGCGAACACCAGTGCGGCTTCGCTGGGCACGATGCGCTCAGGCCAGGTGTGGAGAAAACTGCGGGACTTGCCCAGCGCGGCGGCCAGAAGCAATTCGGCATCCAGGCGTGCGGTGGGCGAGTCTGGCAGTTCGGCGGCGCGCAACAGACTGGCGATGATGGTCATTTACTCACCTATCGCTGCGAGCTGGTCAGCCTGGTATTCGGCCAGCAACGGCTCGATCACCGCTTCGACGCCACCGGCGAGGATTTCGTCCAGGGAATACAAGGTCAGGTTGACGCGGTGGTCGGTGACCCGGCCCTGGGCAAAGTTGTAGGTACGGATACGCTCGGAGCGGTCACCGGAACCCACCAGCAATTTACGCTCGCTGGCGATGGCGTTGGCCGCCGCCGTGGTCTGCTGGTCATTGAGCTTGGCCGACAGCCAGGCCATCGCCCGTGCACGGTTCTTGTGCTGGGAACGTTCTTCCTGGCATTCGACCACGATGCCGGTCGGCAAGTGAGTGATGCGGATCGCCGAGTCGGTCTTGTTGACGTGCTGACCACCGGCCCCGGAGGAACGGTAGGTGTCGACACGCAAGTCCGCCGGGTTGATCTCGATCGCTTCCTGCTCGTCCGGCTCCGGCAACACGGCCACGGTGCAGGCCGAGGTGTGGATCCGGCCCTGGGATTCGGTGGCCGGCACGCGCTGCACGCGGTGGGCGCCGGACTCGAATTTCAGCTTGCCGTAGACATTGTCGCCTTCGACCCGGGCGATGACTTCTTTATAGCCGCCATGTTCGCCTTCGTTCTCGGAAAGGATTTCCACCCGCCAGCCGCGTTTCTCGGCGTAGCGCGAGTACATGCGGAAAAGGTCGCCGGAGAAGATCGCCGCCTCGTCGCCACCGGTACCGGCGCGGATCTCGAGGAACACGTTGCGCCCGTCGTTGGGGTCCTTGGGCAGCAGCATGCGCTGCAAGGTGGCTTCCAGTTCGATGAGTTGCTCTTTGGTTTCGCGAACTTCTTCCACGGCCATTTCGCGCATGTCCGGGTCGCCGTCCTTGAGCAGCGCCTGGGCGCCTTCCAGATCGGCCTGGGCCTTGAGCAGCTGTTTATAGGCTTCGACGACCGGCTCGACTTCGGCGTATTCCTTGGAATAGGCGCGAAATTTGGTCTGGTCGGAAATGACTTCGGCGTCGCCGAGCAGCGCCGTCAGTTCCTCGAAACGGTCCTGGAGGATATCCAGCTTATTGAGCAGTGACGCTTTCATTGCGGTTTTTTATCCGAAAAGCTATCCGGTGAGCCCTCGAGGGCAAAGAGTTCCTGGGCCATGGCCAGCGCATCGAGGCGGCCTTCGGCAGAAAGCTTTTTCAACTGCACGCTCGGGGCGTGCAGGAGTTTATTGGTCAGGCCACGGGCCAACTGACCCAGCACGTCTTCGGCGTTGCCGCCGTTGGCCAGCAAGCGCAGGGCCTTTTGCAGTTCCTCGTCGCGCAGGCGTTCGCTCTGTTGACGATAGGCCTTGAGCACATCGACCGCCGCCAGCTCGCGCAGGCGCACCATGAAATCGTCGGCGCCGACCGAGACCATCTCTTCGGCAGCCTGCGCTGCGCCCTGACGGCTCTTGAGGTTTTCGGCGACCACTTCGTGCAGATCGTCGACGCTATAGAGGTAAACGTCGTCGAGTTCGCCGACTTCCGGTTCGATGTCCCGGGGAACGGCGATGTCGACCATGAAGATCGGCTTGTGCTTGCGCAGCTTCAGCGCGCTCTCCACGGCGCCCTTGCCGAGGATCGGCAACTGACTGGCGGTGGAACTGATAACGATGTCGCTGCGCACCAGTTCGGCCGGGATGTCCGACAGCAATACCGCGTGGGCGCCGAACTGTTCGGCCAGCAGACTCGCACGCTCCAGCGTCCGGTTGGCCACCACGATACGCTTGACTCCCAGTTCGTGCAGATGACGGGCGACCAGGGTGATGGTCTCGCCGGCTCCGATCAGCAGGGCCTGGCTGCGTTGCAGGTCGCTGAAAATCTGTTTGGCCAGGCTGACGGCAGCAAACGCCACGGACACCGGGTTTTCACCGATGGCAGTGTCGGTGCGCACTTGCTTGGCGGCATTGAAGGTCGCCTGAAACAAGCGCCCGAGCAGCGGCCCGATGGTGCCGGCCTCGCGGGCCACGGCGTAGGCCGACTTCATCTGGCCGAGGATCTGCGGTTCGCCCAGCACCAGCGAGTCGAGCCCGGAGGCGACGCGCATCATGTGACGAACTGCCGCATCATCTTCATGCACATAAGCACTCGCGCGCAGCTCGTCGAGGCTTAAATGGTGATAGTCGGCCAGCCAGCGCAGCACGATATCGGCCGAAAGCTGATCCTGTTCTATATACAGTTCACTGCGATTGCAGGTGGAAAGGATCGCAGCTTCGCGGCTGTCGGTGATTCGGCAGAGCTGCTGCAAGGCCTCCACCAGCTGCTCAGGAGTAAAGGCCACGCGCTCGCGGACGTCTACTGAAGCAGTCTTGTGGTTGATACCGAGTGCAAGGAAGGCCATTCAAGGTCGCTGATGGTGACGTGAAGCCGGCAATTGTCCTACTTCGTCAGATTCAGAACAACTACCGCTGACTATTGTCCCAATTGCCGGCCCCTATAATGGCCACAATCGAGACTCGGTTATGTTTGGCCGAAGGCTTGTGTCATGATGATCCGACCGCAGGTTAGTCGTCCTCTTCCCATATGAATAGATCTTCCGCGTTGCTCCTTGCTTTTGTCTTCCTCAGCGGCTGCCAGGCCTTGGCCCCCGTTTCGCACGATGGCGCCCCGCCGGTCGAAGACACCACGCCGGCCCCTGAAAAGCCCAAGGTTTACAGCTCGTTCAGCGAGGAAACGGTTTTCAGCCTGCTGAGCGCCGAACTCGCCGGCCAGCGCAATCGTTTCGATATTGCCCTGGACAACTACGTGACCCAGGCGATCAACACTCAGGATCCGGGCGTTTCCGAGCGGGCGTTCCGTATTGCCGAGTACCTGGGCGCGGATCAACCGGCACTGGATACGGCGCTGATCTGGGCGAAAAATGCTCCCGACGACCTCGAAGCGCAACGCGCCGCCGCCGTGCAACTGGCACGCGCCGGGCGTTATGACGACTCGATGGTCTACATGGAGAAAGTCCTGCAGGGCAAGGGCGACACCCATTTCGACTTCCTCGCGCTGTCGGCCGCCGACACCGATCAGGAAACCCGCAACGGTCTGATGAAGAGTTTCGACCGTCTGCTGCAGCGTCACCCGCACAACAATCAGCTGATTTTCGGCAAGGCCCTGCTGATGCAGCAGGACGGCGATACCAAGGGTGCGCTGACCCTGCTTGAAGACAATCCACCGGACGACGGCGAAATCGCCCCGATCCTGCTGCGTGCCCGTCTGCTGCAAGGGCTGAACCGTGGCGACGAAGCCCTGCCGTTGCTGCAGAAGAACATCAAGAAATATCCGGAAGACAAGCGCCTGCGCCTGACTTACGCGCGGATGCTGGTGGAACAGGACCGGATGGACGACGCCAAGGTCGAGTTCTCCACGCTGGTCCAGCAATACCCGGAAGACGACGAACTGCGTTACTCCCTGGCGCTGGTCTGCCTGGAAGCCAAGGCCTGGGACGAGGCCAAGGGTTATCTGGAAGACCTGATCGCCCGTGAAAGCCACGTCGACTCGGCCCACCTGAACCTGGGTCGCATCGCCGAAGAACGCAACGACCCGCAAGGCGCGCTGATCGAGTACGCCCAGGTCGGCCCGGGTAACGACTATCTGCCGGCGCAACTGCGTCAGGCCGATATTCTGATGAACAACGGCAAGACCGCCGAAGCCCAGAGCAAACTGGCCGCCGAACGTGATGCGCAGCCGGATTACGCGATCCAGCTGTACCTGATCGAAGCCGAGACCCTGTCCGCCAACAATCAGGGCGACAAGGCCTGGAAAACCCTGCAACAGGCGTTGCTGCAATACCCGGACGATCTGAATCTGCTCTACACCCGGGCCATGCAGGCGGAAAAACGCAATGACCTGGGGCAGATGGAAAAAGACCTGCGCCTGATCATCAAACGCGACCCGGACAACGCCATGGCGCTCAACGCCCTTGGCTACACCCTGTCCGACCGCACGACTCGCTACGCCGAAGCCAAGACACTGATCGAGCAGGCTCACCAGATCAACCCGGAAGACCCGGCGGTACTCGACAGCCTCGGTTGGGTGAATTTCCGCATGGGCAACCTGGATGACGCGGAGAAATATCTGCGTCAGGCGCTGGAGCGCTTCCCTGATCACGAAGTCGCCGCGCATCTGGGCGAAGTGCTGTGGGCCAAGGGCAAGCAGCGCGAAGCGAAACAAATCTGGGGCAAGTTCCTCAAGGACCAGCCTGACAGCACTATCCTGCGCAGCACCATCAAGCGCCTGACCGGATCCGAGACTCTTTAACTCATGTTTTTGCGCCACGTCATCGTTTTCAGCTTCATCGCCCTGCTCGCCGGTTGCGCGGGCTTCGGCGCCCGCGAATCCGTCGAAGGCCATGGCAGCCCGGCACAATGGGCCGCGAACAAACAGCAGCTGACCGGTCTCGACGGCTGGCAGATCGACGGCAAGATCGGTATCCGCGCCCCGAAAGACTCCGGCAGCGGCACGCTGTTCTGGCTGCAACGCCAGGATTACTACGACATCCGCCTGTCCGGCCCGCTGGGTCGTGGCGCAGCACGACTGACCGGTCGCCCGGGCAAGGTCTCGCTGGAAGTCGCCAACCAGGGCCGCTACGACGCGCAGTCCCCGGAAGTCCTGCTGGAAGAACAGCTCGGCTGGAAGTTGCCGGTATCGAACCTGGCCTGGTGGGTCCGCGGCCTGCCGGCTCCGGCCAGCAAAAGCCGCCTCACACTCGATGCCGACAGTCGCCTGGCCAATCTGGAACAGGACGGCTGGCAGGTCGAGTACCTCGGTTATGCCGAACAGAACGGTTACTGGCTGCCCGAGCGGATCAAGCTGCACGGCACCGACCTGGACGTGACGCTGGTCATCAAGACCTGGCAACCGCGCAAATTGGGGCAATAAGCATGACCGCTCCACGCCTGACGCTGCCTTCTCCGGCCAAACTCAATCTGATGCTGCACATTCTCGGTCGCCGTGAAGACGGTTATCACGAATTGCAGACAATTTTTCAGTTCCTCGATTACGGCGACGAAATCACCTTCGCCGTGCGTGACGATGGCGTGATTCGCCTGCACACCGAATTCGACGGCGTGCCTCACGACAGCAATCTGATCGTGCGCGCTGCGCAAAAACTTCAGGAACAATCCGGCTGCTCGCTCGGCATCGACATCTGGATCGACAAGATCCTGCCGATGGGCGGCGGCATCGGCGGCGGCAGCTCGAATGCGGCGACCACCCTGCTTGGTCTCAATCATTTGTGGCAACTGGGCTGGGACGACGATCGACTGGCCGCACTGGGCCTGAGCCTGGGTGCGGACGTCCCGGTCTTCGTGCGTGGGCACGCGGCATTCGCCGAGGGTGTCGGCGAGAAACTGACCCCGGTCGAGCCGGCCGAACCGTGGTATGTCGTGCTCGTTCCGCAAGTCTCTGTTAGTACGGCAGAAATTTTTTCAGATCCATTGTTGACACGTAACACGCCGCCCATTAAAGTGCGCCCCGTTCCCGAGGGAAACAGTCGAAATGACTGCTTGCCGGTGGTCTCGAGGCGTTATCCAGAAGTACGTAACGCATTGAATTTGTTAGGTAATTTTACCGAGGCAAAACTCACCGGAACTGGAAGTTGTGTGTTTGGGGGCTTCCCAAGCAAAGCTGAAGCTGATAAAGTCTCGGCCCTTCTGACAGAGACCCTTACAGGGTTTGTAGCGAAAGGAAGCAACGTTTCGATGTTGCATCGCAAGCTGCAAAGTCTGCTCTAAAGGAATCAAGTGCCCGGCACTTGAAAGCAACAGATACAGGGGCGTCGCCAAGCGGTAAGGCAGCAGGTTTTGATCCTGCCATGCGTTGGTTCGAATCCAGCCGCCCCTGCCATTTTCTATACTCATCCAGGTTACCCTCAGCCTCTAGGTACTGCGCGTGTCCAAGATGATGGTCTTTACGGGGAACGCTAACCCCGATCTGGCTCGGCGTGTCGTACGTCAGCTGCATATCCCTCTCGGTGACATCTCTGTCGGTAAATTTTCCGACGGCGAAATTACAGCCGAGATCAATGAAAACGTTCGCGGTAAAGACGTCTTCATTATTCAGCCGACTTGCGCTCCGACCAACGATAACCTGATGGAACTGGTAGTGATGGCTGACGCCTTCCGCCGCTCCTCGGCTACTCGTATCACTGCTGTTATTCCTTATTTTGGTTATGCCCGTCAGGATCGCCGTCCGCGTTCCGCACGTGTGGCCATCAGCGCGAAAGTCGTTGCTGACATGCTCACCGTAGTCGGCATCGACCGTGTTCTCACGGTTGATCTGCATGCTGACCAGATTCAGGGCTTCTTCGATATTCCGGTAGATAACATCTACGGCTCCCCGGTTCTGGTGGATGACATCGAAGATCAGCGCTTCGAGAACCTGATGATCGTGTCCCCGGACATTGGTGGCGTCGTGCGTGCACGTGCCGTTGCCAAATCCCTGGGCGTGGATCTCGGGATCATCGACAAACGCCGTGAGAAAGCCAATCACTCTGAAGTGATGCATATCATCGGTGATGTCGAAGGGCGTACCTGCATCCTGGTCGATGACATGGTCGATACCGCCGGCACTCTGTGCCACGCGGCCAAGGCCCTGAAAGAGCATGGCGCAGCCAAGGTCTTTGCCTACTGCACACACCCTGTGCTGTCGGGTCGGGCCATCGAGAATATCGAAAATTCCGTGCTGGACGAGCTGGTGGTCACTAACACCATCCCGCTGTCCGCTGCAGCACAAGCCTGTGCACGTATCCGTCAACTGGATATCGCACCGGTTGTTGCCGAAGCGGTTCGCCGCATCAGCAATGAAGAATCGATCAGCGCGATGTTCCGTTAAGGGCCCTGCCCTTCTCGAAATGTCTCGTTGACGAAAAGCGCCCCGCCCCGGCATCTCTGCCGGGGCGGGGCTTTTTTGCCCATACCGTGTTCGGCGCTGGTCGCAAACGCCACTCGGTCATGGCTATTTTGGAGATACAAAATGAACGATTTTACTTTGAATGCTGAACTGCGTTCCGACCTGGGGAAAGGTGCGAGCCGCCGCCTGCGTCGTCTCGCCTCCCTGGTTCCAGCTGTTGTTTACGGTGGCGACAAAGCCCCTGAATCCATCAGCATGCTGGCCAAAGAAGTTGCCAAACTGCTCGAAAACGAAGCTGCCTACAGCCACGTTATCGAACTGAACGTTGGTGGCACCAAGCAAAACGTGATCATCAAGGCTCTGCAACGTCACCCGGCCAAAGGCCACGTGATGCACGCTGACTTCGTCCGCGTTGTTGCCGGCAAGAAACTGACCGCAATCGTTCCTGTGCACTTCATCAACGAAGCTGCTCCAGTGAAGAAAGGCGGCGAGATCTCGCACGTTGTTGCTGAAATCGAAGTTTCCTGCGAAGCGAAAGACCTGCCTGAGTTCATCGAAGTCGACCTGGCTAACGCTGAAATCGGCACCATCGTTCACCTGTCGGACCTCAAAGCTCCTAAAGGTGTCGAGTTCGTTGCTCTGGCACACGGCGATGACAAGGCTGTTGCCAACGTCCACGCTCCACGTGTTGCTCCAGAAGCTACCGAAGAAGGCGCAGCAGAGTAATTCACTCTGTCATGCCTGAGTGAGCAGGTAACATCGCGGACTGGAACGTAGCGAGAAAGCGGGCGGGAACGCGGAGTTTACATCCATGGTAAATGAGCATTTTTCGTCCACTTTCGCCGCCTTCCCTGATCGCGGCGATGTTATCCACCACTCAAAGGAAGGGCCCCTATCGTGACTGCCATCAAACTGATCGTTGGCCTGGGAAATCCAGGCGCTGAATACGAGCAGACCCGGCATAACGCAGGGGCCCTTTTTGTTGAGCGCATCGCCCACGCACAGAACGTGAATCTCGTGGCCGATCGCAAGTATTTCGGCCTGACCGGGCGTTTTTCGCATCAGGGTCAGGATGTTCGTCTGCTGATTCCCACCACCTACATGAACCGCAGCGGCCAGGCCGTGGCGGCACTCGCCGGTTTCTTCCGCATCAAGCCCGAAGAAATCCTGGTGGCGCACGACGAACTCGATCTGCCTCCGGGCGTCGCCAAGCTCAAAGTCGGCGGCGGCCATGGCGGTCACAACGGGTTGCGCGACATCATTGCGCAATTGGGCAATCAGAATACGTTCCACCGCCTGCGGCTTGGCATCGGCCACCCGGGCGTCGCCAGTATGGTTTCAAATTTCGTCCTGGGTCGTGCGCCACGCGCCGAACAGGAAAAACTCGATGCCAGCATCGACTTTGCCCTCGGCGTGCTGCCGGATATCCTCGCCGGTGAATGGAACCGCGCGATGAAAAACCTGCACAGCCAGAAGGCCTGACTCTAATCCGAGGGGAAACACCATGGGATTCAATTGCGGCATCGTCGGCCTGCCTAACGTCGGCAAGTCCACCCTGTTCAACGCCCTGACCAAATCCGGGATCGCGGCCGAGAACTTCCCCTTCTGCACCATCGAGCCGAACAGCGGTATCGTGCCGATGCCGGATCCACGCTTGAACGCTCTGGCGGAAATCGTCAATCCGAAGCGCATCCTGCCGACCACCATGGAGTTCGTCGACATCGCAGGCCTGGTGGCCGGCGCGTCGAAAGGTGAAGGCCTGGGCAACAAGTTCCTGGCCAATATCCGTGAAACCGACGCGATCGCTCACGTGGTGCGCTGCTTCGAAGACGAGAACGTGATCCACGTTTCCAACAGCGTCGACCCGAAGCGCGACATCGAAATCATCGACCTGGAACTGATCTTCGCCGACCTCGACAGCTGCGAGAAGCAACTGCAGAAAGTTGCGCGCAACGCCAAGGGCGGTGACAAGGACGCGGTGGCCCAGAAGGCCCTGCTGGAGCAGTTGATCCCGCACTTCACCGAAGGCAAGCCTGCGCGCAGCCTGATGAAGAACATGAGCGCTGACGAGAAGGCGATCATCAAGGGCTTCCACCTGCTGACCACCAAGCCGGTCATGTACATCGCCAACGTCGCTGAAGACGGTTTCGAGAACAACCCGCACCTGGACGTAGTCAAGGCCATCGCCGAAGAAGAAGGCGCGATGGTCGTTCCGGTCTGCAACAAGATCGAAGCGGAAATCGCCGAGCTGGACGACGGCGAAGAGAAAGACATGTTCCTCGAGGCCCTGGGCCTGGAAGAGCCTGGCCTGAACCGCGTGATCCGCGCCGGCTACGAAATGCTGCACCTGCAGACCTACTTCACCGCCGGTGTCGAAGAGGTCCGCGCCTGGACCGTCCGCGTCGGTGCCACCGCACCGCAAGCCGCTGGCGTGATCCACACCGACTTCGAAAAAGGCTTCATCCGCGCCGAAGTGATCGCCTACAACGACTTCATCCAGTACAAGGGCGAAGCCGGTACGAAGGAAGCCGGGAAATGGCGTCTGGAAGGCAAGGATTACATCGTCAAGGACGGCGACGTGATGCACTTCCGCTTCAACGTGTAAAAGCTGCACCCAAGAAAAAGCCGCGTTGATACGCGGCTTTTTTGTGCCCGACATTCAGCCTGTCAGGCCTTTTGGGTTCTCGGCAGGAAGATCGCCAGCACCCCGAACAGCGGCAGGAACGAGCACAGGAAGTACACGTACTCGATGCCGTGAATGTCCGCCAGATGCCCGAGCAACGCCGCACCAATCCCGCCAAAACCGAACATCAGCCCAAAGAACACGCCGGCAATCATTCCGACATTGCCTGGCACCAGCTCCTGCGCGTATACCACGATCGCCGAAAACGCCGAAGCCAGGATGAAGCCGATCACCACACTGAGGACGCTGGTCCAGAACAGGTCGACATGCGGCATCAGCAAGGTAAACGGCGCCACACCAAGGATCGAGAACCAGATCACTGCCTTGCGCCCGATCTTGTCGCCAATCGGCCCGCCAAAGAATGTGCCCGCCGCCACCGCGCCGAGGAACAGGAACAGATGCAGCTGGGAACTTGCCACCGACAGGTCGAACTTCTCGATCAGGTAGAAGGTGAAGTAACTGGTCAGGCTGGCCATGTAGAAATACTTGGAGAACACCAGCAGCCCGAGCACCACCAGCGCGCTGATCACCCTGCCCTTCGACAGTCCATGAGTGGCGGCCTGGCCAGCCTTGAGCTTGAACAGGTTCAGGTGATGGGCGTACCAGCGGCTGATGCGATACAGCACGAACAGCGCAAACACCGCGAACAGTCCGAACCAAGCCACATTGCCCTGCCCGAAAGGAATGATGATCGCCGCCGCCAGTAACGGGCCGAATGCCGAACCGGCGTTACCACCGACCTGAAACGTCGATTGCGCCAGACCAAAACGTCCACCGGAGGCCAGCCGTGCGATACGAGAAGCTTCGGGGTGGAAGGTCGAAGAGCCAATGCCGATCAACGCCGCCGCCAGCAAGATAAGAGGGAAACTGCCCACCATCGACATCATCACAATGCCGATCAGTGTGCACACGGAACCTGCCGGCAGCAGCCACGGTTTCGGATGCCGGTCGGTGTGATAACCGACCCACGGCTGCAACAGCGAAGCAGTCAATTGAAAGGTCAGGGTAATCAGGCCGACCTGGGTGAAACTCAGGCCATAGTTGGCCTTGAGCATCGGATAGATCGACGGCAGCACTGACTGGATCAGGTCGTTGATCAAATGCGCCAGCGCCACCGCGCCGATGATGCGCATCACCAGAGGACTGCTTTGGGGCGGAGCGGACGCCGACGTAGCGGCGGTCTGAACGTTGCTGATAGCCATGGGAGTTTCCGTACAGCAGATGAGTGCACGCAGGCAGGTGCGTCAATGTGCCATTTTTCGGTGCGCCAGCGCCATCCCCTTAGCCAGCTAACGAACTATTCTTCCATCGCGGCGCAAGTGATAGCGCAAAGCCATGGTCTGAATCTTGCCTTGCTTATCCGCTTGAACGCGGCGCCCTTACAAAGGGCATCGAGAATGGGAAGTTTCGCTACAGAGCCTGCCTACAGAGCGGGCAAGGGTGAACTTTCGAGGCCTTTTAGCAGGGCACCAATCCCGGTCGCAACGATCGCGATGCACGCCGATGGTGCGTGGTGTCCAGAGGAGTCATGAGGCATGCAGGCTTTTTTATCACCGGGGATCGGGCTGCTGGGGCGGTTTGGCTTCGCGCGTAAATTCCAGTTGTTGTTTCTGCTGTTTATCCTGCCATTGGCCGGCAGCCTGTTGATGATCGGCCAGGACTACCGCGAAAAACTCAATCTGATCGCTGGCGAACGTGCCGGTGTGCGGCAGTTGCTCGCCCTCGATGCACTCGACAATCTTCTCGCCGCCCAGCGTGATCGCGCTGCCCGCTGGCGCGCCACGGAAACCAATCGTCAGCCGACGCCCGCCACCCTCGCCGCCATGGCTGCATTCGATTCCGTGCAACCTGCGGTCGCTCAGGCCACACTGGATCTGGGTAACGCGTTGAAAGCCGAAGGTGCGGAAGGCGAAACCCTGGTCCGCTATCAAGCCCTGCAAACCGCGCTCGGCACTCTGGACTCCAAGAGCCTGGCCGGCGTCGGCTGGTGGCCGGACGGTTACGATCGCTTCACCAACGCCCTCAGCGCCCTGCAAGCATTGCGCGAACAAATCGCGATGGACAATCGCCTGATCCTCGCGCCGTGGCTGGAAACCTATCTGCTGACGCAGATTTCCACCCAGCACGCACCAGACCTGATCGAACGGGTCGGCCGACTGGCAGCCGTCGGCCAAGCCTCTGTAGTGTCCGGTCAATTCACTCTGCAAAGTCGCTTGCAACTGCGTGATCTGCGCAGCCGCATCGGCGATGCCCGCGAGCAGTTGGTGAAAACTGCGGGCCTGCTCGAAGCGCGTCTGCCGCCAGCCCTGCAAGGCTGGGCCGGGCAGTATCACGACAGCCTCAAGCAACTGGATACCGGATTGAAAGTGCTGGATGACGGCGTGTTCGGCGGCAGCATCAATCTCAAGCCTGACGAATTCGAGCGCACTCTCGATGCCCTGCTCGGCAACCTCGCCACGCTGCGCCAGCAATCGCTGGTGTCACTGGACCAGCGGCTGGATGACTACCATGGATCGGCGATTCGTCAGTTCATTATTGTCGCGGCGATTTTCGGTTGCCTGTTGCTGGCGGCACTGTACTTGTTCGTTTGCCTGCAAGCCTCGATCCGCCGCAGCGCCAGCGGCATCACGCTGCTCGCCGAAGCCTTGCGCGACGGTAATCTGAGCCTGCAAGTGCCGGTCGTGGGCCGTGATGAACTGGCGTCGATCAGCACCGCGCTCAACGTGGCCGTCGTGCAGTTGCGCACCAGCCTGTTGGGTGTCGATCACGAGACTTCGCAACTGAGCAATGCGGTGCGCAGCCTTAACGAGCACTCCAGTGGCGCCCTCAGCGAAGTGGAAGCACAGCAATTGCAGATCAGCCAGATCGCCGCAGCGGCCACGCAACTGGCGGCGACGTCTCAAGGTGTGGCGCAGAGTTGCGAACAGGCTTCCGGCAGCGCCCAGCACACCCGGCGCATCGCTGCCGACAGCAGCCGTGACAGCCAGCGCACCACGGCGAGCATTCAACAACTCAATCAGCGCTTGAACGAGACTGCAGCAGCACTCGGTCGGGTCAGCGAGCAAGGGCAGCAGATTCAGTTGGTGGTCGACACCATTCGTGGCGTCGCCGAACAGACCAACCTGCTGGCGCTCAACGCCGCCATCGAGGCCGCTCGCGCTGGTGAACAGGGTCGCGGTTTTGCCGTGGTGGCCGACGAGGTACGCAGCCTGTCACAACGCACGCAATCGTCTACCGCACAGATTGCCGACACGGTCGACAGTCTGCGCAATACGGTCAACGAAGCGGTAAGCCTGATGGAAGCAGCGTGCGGCCAGGCGCAGTCGGATGCCGAAGCCGTCACCGGGCTGGGCGAACGCCTGGGGGAAATCGCCAGCGCCGTGCAGAGCGTCACCGACACCCTCGCCCAGATCGCCACGGCGGTCGAAGAACAGGCGAGCACCGCTGATGAGGTCAGCGGCAATATCCAGCAGGTGGATCAGGCGGCGGTTCGCCTGCTCGAAGGTGCTCGGGCGGTGA
This sequence comes from Pseudomonas sp. 58(2021), assembly GCF_017491585.1. NCBI lineage: Bacteria > Pseudomonadati > Pseudomonadota > Gammaproteobacteria > Pseudomonadales > Pseudomonadaceae > Pseudomonas > Pseudomonas sp. 58(2021). Next base: position 23,853 of record NZ_JAFGYZ010000024.1, on the reverse strand, counting down.
ACCTTGCGGCGGACACGTTGAGTCAGGGCAGCCATGCCTTGAGTGCCAACACCGGAAGATTTCAGCTGCGTTGAAAGCCCCTCCCGCCCCGATTTTCGGCGCGGGAGGATAAGCGGTTGAAAATAAGAAGAAATATTTTGAATTTACGCTTGACGCTTTTCCATTTCAGGGGAATAATGCGCGCCACTTGGCTACATAGCTCAGTTGGTTAGAGCATAGCATTCATAATGCTGGGGTCCGGGGTTCAAGTCCCTGTGTAGCCACCAAGTACTAAAAACGGCTTACCGAAAGGTAGGCCGTTTTTTTATGCCTCGAGAAAAGTGCCGGCCATCACCAGCCCGCACATTCTTTTACTCGGCCAGTGCAGCCAGCCCTTTCGCCCAGATCTGCCGCGTGCGCAAACCGACCATCGCCCGCCAGTCCGGATCTGCCGGATAAAACTGCTCCAGCAGATTCAGTTTGATTTCGCGCCCCGTCGCATCCAGCGGATCGCCATGCAGATGCAGCCAGTGATCGTCGCGCAGGTAACGATGCACGTCCGGCCCCGGATAGGTCCCGCACTCGATCACGAATGGCATCAACTGCACATTCGGCAACGCATTGAGCAGTGCCTGCGAGGTGTAACCGGTAGCGGTCGCTGCAACACCGGTTTCGCTCAGGGTTTCGGCACCGGTATGCAGCGTGTAGAGCCACGGGCCGTAAATCGATTGCGCCCGGGACAACGCCGGATACGGTGCCTGGGTAATCGTCAGCAACATCGGATGGCCATACTCGCCGGCGCCGGTGTGCAGGTCGAAGCACATCACGGTTTCAGCACCGGCCAAATGATTCTCGATGATTGAATGTAGCGTGCGATTCGACCAGCTCGGCGCGAGTCCGCCAAAGAACAGGCCGTCGGGATGACTGTGCTGGCCGCCCTCGACAATCGACATGACGGCCGGCCAGCCGCGCTCGGCAATTTGCGCATCCAGCAAGGCATCAGCCTTTTGCCGCTCGGGGCCATTCAAATCGGTACAGACGTAGATCTCATGCAGCGCCGCGTAAGCGCGGTTGTCCGGGAGCGGTCGGCTGAAATCCAGGTGATTGCGGTTGAGGTCGATGTTGTCTTCGTTGACCCGCCGCAGCCATGCCGTGCCCCACGGGTTGATCAGGTGAATCATCACGACCGCGACATCCTTGGGCAGCGAGTCCGCCGTGAAATGCTTCAGCCAGTCGATCTGGCACTCCGAACCGTAATAGCCCTCAACCCCATGGGTGCCGCTGAGCGCCACCAGACGCCGTTTGGCCGATGGATCCCCCAGCACCGCGACCTCGGTACTCAAAGACTCGCCAAACGGCCCGTTGAGCGGATGCGCGTACGAATAGAGCATGGCACCGGCCACCTTCGCGGCGGCAAGAAATCGCTCGCGCTGTTCGCGGTAGCTGGGCTGTGTCGGAAATGCGTTGTGCATGGCGGCCTCTTGTTGATTGTTCTGGCTTCACTATTGGCTCTGACCCTACAGAAAATTCGCCAAGGCATGAAGGACAAACACGCCGATGGTTTGCGTCCTGCACGGTCGGCCGATACAGTCCATCAGACTTTTATCCCACGGACGGAGAGCCCCGCGTGTTTCCAGCCCTGCCCCTGAACCGCTTTCGCCTGCCCGCCCTGACCCTGATCGTCAGCGCCATCACCCTCGCCGCCTGCAACGCACCGCCCTCCTCGACCTTGCCGCTGGCTCCGGAAGCCGCCTCCGGTTACCGCACCGGCCTGCAAGCCAGCCACGCCGAAAAACACATGGCCGCCGCTGCCAATCCGCTGGCCGCCGAAGCCGGTCGCGAGATGTTGCGTAAAGGTGGGTCGGCCATCGATGCAGCCATTGCGATGCAAGCCGTGTTGACCTTGGTCGAACCGCAATCCTCAGGGATCGGCGGCGGCGCGATGATCGTGCTGTGGGACGGCAAACAGGTGCGCACCTACGACGGTCGCGAAACCGCACCGGCCGGCGCGACCGAGAAGCTGTTTCTGCAGGCCGACGGCAAACCGATGCCGTTCCCGCAGGCGCAGATTGGTGGACGCTCTGTCGGCACGCCGGGCGTGATGCGTGCATTGGAACTGGCGCACAAAAAGCATGGCCGCTTGCCGTGGGCGACGTTGTTCGAGCCGGCAATCAAACTGGCCGAGCAGGGTTTTGCGATCTCCCCGCGCCTGCATTCTCTGCTGGAATCCGACCCGGTGGTGCGTCGTTCGCCGGATATGGCCAGGTATTTCCTCAACAGCGATGGCAGCGTCAAAGCTGTCGGCACACGACTGCAAAACCCTGCCTTGGCCGCCGTGCTCAAGCGCATCGCCAATGAAGGCGCAGACGCGCTGTACAAAGGCCCGATCGCCGAAGAAATCGTGGCCAAGGTTCAGGGCCACGCCAACCCCGGCAGCCTGTCGCTGAACGACCTTCAGCACTATCAGGCCAAGGAGCGTGCGCCACTGTGCACCGATTACAAACGCTGGCAGGTTTGCGGGATGCCGCCACCGTCATCGGGCGGGATTGCAGTCGCGCAAATCCTCGGCACCTTGCAGGCACTGGAAACCCGCGATCCGCGCCTGTCCCTGACGCCGCTCAAGCCTGTGAAGACCGATAAGCCCGCCGGCATCGAACCTGCACCGCAAGTCGTGCACCTGATCGCCGAAGCCGAGCGTCTGGCCTACGCCGACCGCGCGCAATACGTAGCCGATACCGACTTCGTGCCGGTACCGGTCAAAGGCCTGGTCGATCCGGGTTACCTGGCCAGCCGCGCCAGCCTGATCAGCGAACGCAGCATGGGCAGCGCCAAACCCGGTACACCGCCGGGCATACAGGTTGCCTATGCGCCGGATCGCTCGCCGCTGCGCATTTCCACCTCCCAAGTGGTGGCCGTGGACGACTTCGGTGGCGCCGTGTCGATGACCACCACCATCGAAGCGGCATTCGGCTCGCATCTGATGGTTCAGGGCTTCCTCCTCAACAACCAGATGACCGACTTCTCGTTCATCCCCGAAGAGAACGGACAGAAAGTCGCCAACCGCGTGGAGCCCGGCAAACGCCCGCGCTCATCGATGGCACCAACCCTGATCTTCGATCGTAACAGCGGCGAATTCGTCGCCACCGTTGGCTCTCCCGGCGGCTCGCAGATCATCGAATACGTGGCCAAAACCACCGTCGGCCTGCTCGACTGGAACCTCGACCCGCAAACCGCCATCAGCCTGCCCAACTTCGGTAGCCGCAACGGCCCGACAGAACTGGAGCAGGGCCAGTTCAGCCCGACGCTGATCCAGGCACTCAAGGACAAGGGCCACACCGTCAACGAAATCGACATGACCAGCGGCACCCAGGCTATCGTGCGGGTCAAGGATGCTGCGGGGAAGGCAACGCTGTCAGGTGGAGCAGATCCACGGCGTGAAGGAGTAGCGCTGGGGGATTGATTGACCGCTGCCAACTGAAAAAGGCTTACCGAGAGGTAAGCCTTTTTTGTATTGCAACATCCGGCCATGACTTGTCACCAAGCGGCGTTCAAACCTCGAGCGTCTTGCCATCCACCGGATCGCCAATCTTCAAAAAATGCCCGCCGGCCACATGGTGCAACGTGCGCAGGCCGTCATGCCCATCGAAGTGCCAGCGTCCATCGCTGAACACTCGCGAGTCAGCCTGCGCCGCGATCACCTCGGCCAGAAACAGATCGTACTGTTCATGATTGCGCGGCTCCGGCAGCAACCGGCATTCGAGCCAGGCGACACAACCGTCAAGCATTGGTGCATCAATCTGTTCAGCTGCGAAGGTCTGCAAGCCGTAAGCCTGGAATTTGTCCTGGCCTTGATCGCGATTGATTTCCAGGCCCGAAGTCGAACCGACGGTCTGCACGATGTCGGCCTGATTCACGCACGGCACGTTAAGAACGAAGGTGCCCGAGGCCTCGAGCAGTTGTCGGGTCCAGGTAGATTTGTCGAGGACCACCGCCACTTTCGGCGGTTCGAAATCCAGCGGCATGGCCCAGGCAGCGGCCATGATGTTGCGCCGCCCGTCATGGGCGGCGCTGACCAGCACGGTCGGCCCGTGGTTGAGCAAACGATAGGCTTTGTTCAGGGGAACCGGGCGACGAAAGGACTCGCTCATGGGATCTGCTCCGGGAAAAAGAGCCGATTGTAACGGGATAAAAACAACGAAGGGATGGCCGTAGACCACCCCTTCGCCCGTGCGGCATCAGCTGGATAGCTGGTTGGCGAACTGACCGACCGCGTTCACTACCTTCTGCGCGCCGTCCTGAATCTCGACGATCACCGTACCGGCCTCTGCCGCCAGCGCCAGCCCTTGTTCGGCCTGCTGCTTGCCGTCGGTCATCAGGGCCACGGCGTTGCGTGCCATGTCCTGGTTCTGGCGCACCACGCCGACGATTTCCTCGGTCGCCTGGCTGGTGCGCGAAGCCAGTTGCCGCACTTCGTCGGCTACCACGGCAAAGCCCCGGCCCTGCTCACCCGCGCGAGCGGCTTCGATGGCGGCGTTGAGCGCCAGCAGGTTGGTCTGTTCGGCAATGCCGCTGATGGTCTTGACGATGGTGCCGATTACCTGGGATTGCTCGTTCAGCGCCTCGATGCCTTCGCCGGCGGTTTGCATGTGACTGGACAGATCGCGCATCACGTTGACCGCCTCGGTGACCACACGGGTGCCACGCTGGGCGGTGCTGTCAGTCTGCAAGGAGGTGCTGTAGGCGATGTTGGCAGCCTCGGCGACGGCCCGTTCCTGATTGACTTGATCGGTGATCACCGTGGCGAACTTCACCACTTTGTAGAGTTTTTCGTTGGCGTCGAGCACCGGGTTGTAGGACGCCTCCAGCCAGACCTCGCGACCATGACTGTCGATCCGCTTGAAGCGTCCGGCCACGAACTCGCCGTTGTTCAGTCGACGCCAGAAATTCTGGTACTCGGCACTGTTGGACTCGCCCGAGTCACAGAACATGCGGTGATGTTTGCCCTTGATCTGCGCCAGGCTATAACCCATGCCCTGAAGAAATCGGTCGTTGGCGCTCAACACGTTACCGTTGAGGTCGAACTCGATCACGGCAGTCGAACGCACCAACGCGCCGATCAGATTTTCGTGTTCGCGAGAGGCTTCGATGGTGCGGGTCAGGTCGCTGGAGAAAATCGAGAAATGCTTGATCCGGCCATCCGAGGAGCGAACCGGCTGCACGATAGAGCGCAACCAGGCTTCGTCGCCATTGCCACGTAAAAGGCGTACAGCACCGGCGAAATGCTCGCCACGGGTCAGTGCAGCCTTGAAGCGGTGATGAAACTCGTCTGACTTCACATGAGCCGGCACGATGTCTTCGATGGCGCGGCCGATCAGGTCGTGGCTCTTGTAGAGCATTTCGTCGAGGAAATTCTGGTTGACCGACTGAATCCGTCCGTCGGGCTCAAGGGTGAGCACCAGCATCTCGCTTTCCAGGCTCTCCTTCACTTGCAGAAGGCTGGAGAGTTCTTCACGAAGAGCCGCCAGCTCTTGCTTCAGGCGTTTGTTGAACATGGGAAAGCACCGATGGACTGGATGGATAGCGGGTATGCAGCCTAGCCATCGGCCTTGGAAATCTTTTCTGAAGAGCGCGCGAGGCTTGTCCTACAAAAATAGTTAAGCCTCGACAACTCAGGCGGTGCCGGCCACCGGACACTGCTCCGCCCGCGGCATCCGCGAACCGAAATACGCCGCACTGACGACGCCCACCGCGCCCATCACCGCGCAGAACATCACGCAGATCCACGGGCTCCAGGGCATCAGACCGATCAGCAGCAGAGGCGTGACACTGGCCCAGGCGGCGTAGGCAATGTTGTAGGTAAAGGAGATCCCGGAGACGCGGATCCGCGCCGGGAACAGGCTGACCATCACCGACGGCACCGCACCGACCACGCCACAGCACAACCCGGCGATGGCGTAGGCCAGACCGACCCAATCGCCGCCGCTGATCAGGCAGGTGTAAAGCAGGCCGATCCCCAGTGGCAACAACAGGCTGTAGAGCATGACCGTGCGCCAGGCGCCGATGCGATCGACCAGCCGACCGGCAATCACGCAGCCGATGTTCAGAAACACAATGCCCAGCGCGCTCAACGCAAAAGTATGGCCGGCGGTCATGCCGAAGGTTTTCTGCATCATGGTCGGGGTAATGACCACGAACACCACCACCGCCGAAGTCAGCACGCAGGTCAGCAGCATGGCCGGCAGCATGGCCAGACGATGCTCACGCAGCACGGTGCGCAGCGGCAGTTCGACCCGTGCCTCGCGCTGCGCTTCCATGGCCATGAACACCGGGGTTTCGCTCAGCCATCGGCGCAGGTATACGCCGATCACGCCGAACACTCCGCCGAGCAGGAACGGATAACGCCAGGCGTAATCCAGCACTTCGGCCGGGGTGAACACTTGTGCCAGGAAGGTCGCAGTCAGCGCGCCGATCAGATAACCGAAGGTCAGCCCGGCCTGCAGAAAGCCCAATGCATAACCGCGATGCCCGGCCGGCGCGTGCTCGGCCACGAACACCCAGGCGCTCGGCACTTCACCGCCCACTGCCGCGCCTTGCAGGATGCGCAACGCCAACAGCAACAGCGGTGCGAAATAGCCGATCTGGGCGTAGGTCGGCATGATCCCGATCAGCAGGCACGGCAGCGCCATCATCAGGATGCTCAGGCTGAAGACTTTCTTGCGCCCCAGCCGGTCGGCGAAATGCGCCATCAGTATTCCGCCCAGCGGGCGCGCCAGATAGCCGGTGACGAAGATTCCGAAACTTTGCAGCAGGCGCAGCCACTCGGGCATTTCCGGCGGGAAGAACAGCTGGCTGAGGGTCAGGGCGAAGAACACGAAAATGATGAAATCGTAGATCTCCAGCGCCCCGCCCAGGGCCGCAAGGCCGAGGGTCTTGTAGTCGGAACGGCTGAACGGCGCCGGTCGGGCTGTGGGTTGGGCAGTCATGGCAAAGAACTCTGGCAGGCAAAAAACCAAGGCGCCCATGGTCTACGCAAACGGGCCGCCGGACAACCCGTTAGACCATAGTCTGATTCAGTGAAACACGGTCACAAAAATCCACCGGTTGATTTACTGTTAGCACCTGTCCAGACGGGCCGGCCAAGCCCCGAAGACCACAATAAACATAAAAATCCGAGGTACTCCCGTGGCCGTTGATATCGAAGATAGCCGCTCTGCGCGCTTTGCCTTGCGCTGTTCAAGTTTTGCCGAACGCTGGTTTCCCGACTCCTGGGTCTTCGCCGCGCTGGCGGTGATCATCGTCGCGCTGGCGACCCTGGTCATGGGCGCCAAACCCACCGACGCCGCCATGGCGTTCGGCGACGGTTTCTGGAGCCTGATCCCGTTCACCATGCAGATGGCCTTCGTGGTGATCGGCGGTTATGTGGTGGCCAGCTCGCCACCCGCCGTAAAGCTGATCGATCGTCTGGCGCGGATCCCGAAAAACGGACGCTCGGCCGTGGCCTGGGTTGCGCTGATCTCGATGGTCGCGTCACTACTGAACTGGGGTCTGTCGCTGGTGTTCGGCGGTCTGCTGGTACGCGCCCTCGCCCGCCGTACCGACCTGAAAATGGACTACCGCGCCGCCGGCGCCGCCGCCTACCTTGGCCTCGGCGCCGTGTGGGCTTTGGGCCTGTCGTCATCTGCCGCGCAGTTGCAGGCCAACCCCGCCAGCCTGCCACCGTCGATCCTGTCGATTACCGGGGTGATTCCATTCACTCAGACGATTTTCCTCTGGCAGTCGGGAGTGATGCTGCTGGCGCTCGTGGTGATCTCGATCATCATCGCCTACGCCACCGCGCCCGGCCCGAACTCGGCGCGCGATGCCAGGGCCTGCGGGATCGACCCGGCCTTCAACCTGCCGCCGCTGCAACCGCGCACCCGCCCCGGCGAATGGCTGGAGCACAGTCCGTTGCTGATCATTGTGCTGGTGCTACTGGCAGCCGGATGGCTGTTCCACGAGTTCTCGACCAAACCTGCGATCACCGCGATTTCCGGGCTCAACACCTATAACTTTCTGTTCATCATGCTCGGCGCATTGCTGCACTGGCGCCCGCGCAGCTTCCTTGATGCGGTGGCGCGGGCGGTGCCGACCACCACCGGCGTGCTGATCCAGTTCCCGCTGTACGGCTCGATTGCCGCGCTGATGACCACCGTCAAAGGCACCGATGCCCAGACTCTGGCCCACCACATCTCGACTTTCTTCGTCAGCATCGCGTCCCACGACACCTATGCGTTGTTGATGGGTGTGTACTCGGCGATTCTCGGCTTCTTCATTCCGTCCGGGGGCGGCAAGTGGATCATCGAGGCGCCGTACGTGATGCAGGTGGCCACCGACCTGAAATACCACCTGGGCTGGGCCGTGCAGATTTACAACGCCGCCGAAGCCCTGCCTAACCTGATCAACCCGTTCTACATGCTGCCGCTGCTGGGCGTACTGGGATTGAAGGCGCGGGATCTGATCGGCTTCTCCTTCGTGCAACTGCTGGTGCACACGCCGCTGGTGCTGCTGTTGCTGTGGGCGCTGGGGACGACGCTGGCGTATACGCCGCCGGTGATGCCATGACGCGGAATCATCTTCAGGCGTAATTCTTATGAGGGAGCTAGCGTATTGGCTCCCTCATTTGTTTCTGCGCCTTGGAAATGTCACCCAACCGTCACATTCCCTTGCTAGCGTCCGCCCGAAACATACTGAAACAATTAGGCATAAACGGACTTCTACATGAACGACGACACCGACGGCAAAGATCTCTCCTCGCCAGAATCCGACAATCCCACCGATACCAGCCGCCGTCGTTTTCTCGGCGGTGTCGCCGTGCTGGGTGTGGGCGCCACGCTGGCCGGGTGCGGGAAAGCCGATGATCAGCCGGGCAAGCCCGATGAGCGTCCGCTGACGCCCGCCGAGCTGGACAAGGCCCTGCGCGATCAGGTGAAGACCGTCGTGGTGATCTACGCCGAGAACCGCAGCTTCAATAACCTGTTCGGTGACTTCCCCGGTGTCGAGAAGCCGCTGTCTTCACTCAAGCCCGAGCAATACCAGCAGCGCGACCGCGATGGCAGCCTGCTGCAGACCCTGCCGCCGGTCTGGGGCGGTGTATTGCAGATCGGCCCGCAAACCCTCGATGGCGTGACCTATCCCAACGCCGTGCAGTTTCAGGAAAACCTGCCCAATGCACCTTTCGCTCTGAAAGGCCCGAATGCCGAAGACCTGCCCCTGGGTCTGGTGACTCGGGATCTGTGGCACGTGTTCTATCAGAACCAGATGCAGATCAACGGCGGCAAGAATGACGGCTTCGTTGCCTGGGCCGACTCCGGCGGCCTCACCATGGGCCACTATGCCCAGAGTCGCTATTCCCTGCGCCTGTGGGATGTGGCTCAGGAGTTCGTGCTGTGCGACAACTTCTTCCAGGGCGCCTTCGGCGGCTCGTTCCTCAACCACCAATACCTGATCAGCGCCACCGCGCCGTTCTACCCGAATGTCGCCAGTTCGGTCGCCAAAAGCCAGATCGCCGCGCTGCAAAGCGATGACCCGGCCGACCCGCGACTCAAGCCCCTGGAGCAATCCCCGGCCAGCGCCATGACCGGCCCACCACAGTTCGGCCCGAGCGCGCTGACCCCGGACGGTTACGGGGTCAATACCCTCGCCCCGCCGTATTGGCCGACCTGGATTCGCGACCCGGAGCGCCCGGCGTATTCCAAGGCCGATCTGCCGAACGTCATGGTGCCGCAGACCCACGAGCACATTGGCGACAAGCTGTCGAAGAAGAACATCGACTGGGCGTGGTACGCCGGCGCCTGGCAGGCGACGCTGGAGCAATACAAGGATTCCGGCGGCATCCCGAAAATCCCCAACTTCCAGTATCACCACCAGCCGTTCAACTACTTCCAGCAGCAAGGCCCGGAGCATCCCGAAGAACGCAGCAAGCGCCTGCGCGACGCGGGTCTGGGCGATGAGTCGAGCACCAACAAATTCTTCGCCGATGCCGAGGCGGGCAAGTTACCGGCCGTGAGTTTCTACAAGCCTCAGGGCAACCTGAACATGCACGCCGGCTACGCCGATGTGGCCTCCGGTGATCGACACATCGTCCGCGCGTTGAAAGTGCTGCGGGAAAGTCCGCAGTGGAAAAACATGGTGGTGATCGTGACCGTCGATGAGAACGGCGGCTGGTGGGACCACGTCGCGCCGCCCAAGGGCGATCGCTGGGGGCCGGGGTCACGGGTGCCGACGCTGGTGGTGTCACCATTCGCCCGCAAGGGTACGGTGGATCACACGGTCTATGACACCGGGTCGATCCTGCGCCTGATCACCCGTGTCTTCCAGCTGGAGACGCTGGCGGGTATCAAGCAGCGCGACGATGCGATGACCGGCCGTGGCCAGAAACCCATGGGCGACTTGACCAATACCCTGCATTTCAAGGCCTGAGGACAGCTCCTGCGGCACAGCTCAAAAAACTGTCACTGACGGCTTCTCGCCATCACTCGGCTGATCCAATATGTGGCGCACCCGAGCAACGGGGAACCCACGCTGAAAAGGATCTGAGCATGTTCAAACTCGCAGGACTCACCCTCGCTGCGCTCACACTGAGCGCAGCCGCCCACGCCGATGTAGACCTGAAACTGGGCAGCACCGAGCGCGTCACCCGCCTCTTCGCCTATCCCAACAATTGCAGCGTGATCTGCTTTCGCAACTGGACGCTTGAGCAGACTGTCGCTCACTACCTGAGCCAAAGCGTGCAACGCGATGGCTATACCGGTGCCAAGGTGCTGGTGAAGAATGACAACGGACAGATCTATGCCGAGATCAGCGGCGTGCCCAAAGGCTACGACAAGCCGTTGACCGCGCTGCTGGATGCCGGCGACCTGGCCTACACCGGCGCCAGCAAGCTCAACGCCGATGGCAAGTGGGCTTACAGCTGGTACCTGTTCCTGCCATTGGGCATGGCCCTGGAAAACCGTAAAAGCGTCGAGCTGCTGCACTTCCCGCCGGATTACTCGCTGACCCAGGCCCAGGACTACCTGCGCTCCAACACCACAGACCGCTGGGCTGCGCTGCTGACCGACAACGGTATCCCGGCCGACCAGACGCCCGGCTACCAGACCATCGTCGACATCGCGCCGATCGCCGCACCTGCCAGCGCCGGCAAGGACCTTGAAGGCGTCTATGACTACTTCAAGGATTACCAGACCACCATGGTCAAACAGGTCAGCGTCAGCGCCAGCGGTGCTGCCCTGCCGATGGTGGCCTTCGGTGCACCGGTGCGTAACTGGATCAAACAGCAATATGGACCGACCGTGAACGTGCTGGGCCTGGCAACCATCACTCCGAGCACCGGGGTGAACGTGCCGGTACTGGGTTCCAACCACCCGAGCTACATCTGGTACGCCGCCGACCCCAAGAGCTACACCGGCGACGACGCCGAGGCCAAGGCTGACGCGGCGGGGCTGAAAGTGATGGGACAGGACTTGAGCGCCGCCTGCTGGCAGGCCGGCATGGGCAGCAAGCCGGGCACCGACCCGAAAACCCTGCTGAACAGTTGCACCCAGACGTGGCAAGTAACGCAGAAGGTCAAGACTTGCGAGTTGTTCTACACCTCGATCCGCAACCTGACCGCAGAACAAGCCGCTGCCAAGTGCGCCACCACGCCGATCAAGGCTCAGTTGAAACAACTCCAGAGCCCGATGCCTGAGACCGCGGTGCCTGCTCCGCACATTTGACGCGGAACGCTATTTCCCCGTGTCAGCCTTGGCTGACACGGGGAAACGTCTATCACGCCTGTCAGATATGACAGTAGATCTGCTATCCCATATGCGCGAATATTGGATCCCATGTGTTGCAGGGTTGGAAGGAGTCTGGCCCGTTGAAGTAGCAGCACCTGTCTGACAGGGAACGTTATGAATACGCACGTACTTCACCAGCACTCATCCCGCAATACCGAGGGGATCTACCCTTTCATCGGGCTTCCCGTGCGCCTCGGATTCCCTTCCCGGGCCGACTTCGAAGTGCTTCACGACGCCCAGGCAAGGCCTTGCGCAATCGTCGCGCGCCGGGAATTCCTGCGCATCACCCGCATGTGCAGGGTGTCGGGCCAGCTGCTGCCCTACCGCTGCCGTCAGACCCGGCAATTGCAGACCGGTATTCACATCTACGATCGACTGTTCTGCGGACTGATCGAACACTCCTGCGACCCGAACGTGTTCATCGACATGAGCGAATTATGGTTGTGGGCCCTGCGTGACATTCAGCCGGGCGAGCGACTGACCATGGATCTCACTGCCACCGAAGACAAACTGCTCAAGCAGTTCGCCTGCGGTTGCAGATCTGCACATTGTCGCGGCTGGATCACCGGTTACGACGAACCACCCAGCCTTGAAGGCCAGCGCTACTTAAAGAACTGGCTGCGACAAGGCATACGCTGAATTGCAGGTTATGGCGCGCCAACCGGCCGCAGGCGATATTGCGGTGGCAGTTGCTCGAAACCGCTGATGGTGGTGTTCAGACTTTTCCAGCGCCCATCCTTGATGCCGTAGATGCAACCGTGGATCGACAGGCTCTGACCGCGATGCCAGGCGTTCTGGATGATGCTGGTGTGGGCGACGTTGGCCACTTGCTGGATCACGTTGAGCTCGCACAGGCGATCGACCTGCTCTTCTTCGGTCGGCAGTTTGGCCAGTTCTTCGCGCTTTTCGTAATACAGATCGCGAATCGACCGCAGCCAGCCATCGATCAGGCCGAACTGGCGGTCCTGCATCGACGCCCGCACACCGCCGCACCCGTAGTGGCCGGTGACCAGGATGTGTTTGACCTTGAGCACGTCCACTGCATACTGAATCACCGACAGGCAGTTGAGGTCGGTGTGCAGTACCACGTTGGCGACGTTGCGGTGAACGAACAGATCCCCCGGCAACATGCCGACGATTTCGTTGGCCGGAACCCGCGCATCGGAGCAGCCGATCCACAGGTATTCAGGCGTCTGCTGGCGAGCCAGTTTGGCGAAGAAATCCGGGTCTTCCTTGGTGATCGCGTCAGCCCAACGCTCGTTGTTATCAATCAGGTCTTGTAAGTCATGCATGCTGTAAGGCCTCAAGAAAGATGCGCTGCTTTGACAGACGACCGCCTGTCGGGGTCACGAAAGGATCGCAAGTGATTTCGTTGGAATTTCTCGCGTGCCCGATGAGTCCACCTCAGTAAGGCCCACAGTATGAGGATTTGCCATGACTGATACACGACGCTCCTTCGACGCGGTGCAACCAGAGCCCATCGATGATAACGAAGACCGCATGGGATCGGTGCATGAGCTGAATTTTGACGACGAACACCCCGGCGCGAAGATCGGCGATGAACTGCAGGATCGTGAGCGCGAACAACGGATGCCCCGGGAACGGGGGCGTGAAGCCGGCATGACCGGTGCTTCAATGCCAGACCACGAGCCGACCGACGATGACCTTAGCCCGGAAACCCTGATCCATGAGGACGGCGCCCGTGATGCCGATGAACTGGGTTCAGGTAAACAGGCGGATTGGGACTTGAGCATTGTCGATGAGGACGACATTGGTGGTGGCAACGGTCTGGATGAAGCGGAATTGGCGCGACGCGATCCGATGGATGGCAAACGCTGAAGTGCTCGTTAGAGGCTGCCTCAGGTTGAGGCAGCTTCGACTGGCGATCAGTCAACCAAAGTACAGGCCATGACCACGGCGTCCTCACGCCCACCCACCGCCGGGTAGTAATCGCGACGACGGCCGATTTCATTGAAACCGTAGCGCTCATACAGGCGGAAAGCCGCCGTGTTGCTGTCGCGCACCTCCAGGAAACATTCCCGGGCATCTGCTGCATAGGCACGGGACATCAGGTATTCGAGCAGTGTCAGCCCCAGACCGCGGCCCTGATTCTCCGGTTTTATCGTGATGTTGAGCAGGTGAGCTTCATCCAGAATGATCTGCACCACGCCGTGACCGACCTGCTGCTCGCCTTCGAACATCAGCCAGATCTGATATTTGCCCAGCCCGTCGAGAAATATCCCGCGGGTCCAGGGGTGGCTGTAAGCCGCGAATTCAATTTTCAGCACAGCGTCCAGATCGGCTTCGACCATCGGACGGAAAGTTACAGCATCACTCATTCGATTCTTTCCAGCGCGCCATCAGCCGACGCATGGCTTGCCACACGGCGGCTTTGCGCTGTGGCTCTTCCATCAACAATTCCAGTCCCGGCACGGCCCAGGCCAGGCCAAGACCTTCGATCTGCAATTCACTGTTGAACGCTTCGGCGTCCTTCTCACCGGCGAAGCGCACCGCTGGCAGACCGATCAGCCACAGGCAGGCGCACGGCGATGTCTCCATTTGCACCGAAAGGAAACCCTGGACGAAATCCCGGGCCGCATCCGGGCCCTGATCCATGGTGCCGCGCACCAGGAGTGGCCAACGCACCGGATCGCCGACGATCTGCGGCGCATCCGGCAAACCGGCGGCACGCAGCATGTCCTTGAGCAGCAGATAGGCAGGATCCCGGCTCTGGAACGATTCGCCTGTGGGTAACTCCACCAGCAACAGGCAACGACCGGCGCGCAGCAATTGCAGGGCGAAACGCGGTGGCGGCACCGGCGCGGGCCGCGCAACCACCGGCGCTTCTTCGACTTCTTCCACCGGTTTGGCGGCAGGGCGGCCGCTGGCGGGCGTCGGTCGCGGGACCTCGATCTTCGGCCGTTCGACCACGCGTGCGGCAGGCTGCGCAGGCGCGCCGGCCTCGGGGGCCGGCGCTACGGGCAGCAGAACCTCGGGCTCCGGCGCCAGAGGCTCAAGCAGCTCGGGCCGCGACGGTGCGGCAAAGGGCAATTCGGTGCGCGGCAGCCAGTTGACCACCTGCATGGCGTTCAAATAGGCGCGGCGGCGGGACTCGATTAGCAAGGGTCGGCCACTTGTGGATAACTGAAGTGCGCTGATTCTACCGCCCTTCGCTCAAGATCGCTTGCGGTTGATCGATAGTCTTGAACGCTACTCTTCACCTCAGAAAAAGCGACAGCCCGTCCCGAGAGTGAATCGCATCGTCCGTGATGCAGTACAATCGCGGCTTTTAATCGCCAACCAGCCGGCCATTCCGATGATCGAACCCAAGCGCGTCTTGCGCGCCCTCGCTGAACACTGGGCACTTCTGGAGCCACTGTGCGAGCACTTCGACCAGGGCACCCTGAGCCTCAACGAACTGCGCACGCAACTGGCCGCCCAACAACTGGAAAGCACGCCGCAGGACATCACCAGCCTGCTCGATGTGTGGATTCGCCTCGACATTCTGGTGCCCGTGGCGAAAAGCCCGAACCGCTTCGAGCTCAATGCGCAGATCCACGACTTTCTCGCCTACCTGCGCCGGGAGCACCGGCTGGGCCTGTGCCTGGAGATCGAAGCCTACCTGCGTCACCTCGAGCGTCTGGCCGGTTATATCCAGGATGCGTTCGACATTCGTGACGGCAATGACCTGGCCCGTCAGCTGCGCCTGCTCGACATGCGCGTGCGCGATGTTCTGAAGAAACTCGACAACGACGAACAGGCGCTGGTGGCCGTGGCTGAACGGGCCAAGACCAGCGACCGGCAGATCCCCCTGCGTCAGCGCTACGCCGAGGTGCTGGCGACCTGGGACGAATACGTCGAGCCGATGATCGATCTGGTGAACGCCGACGGCGCCTTCGAACAAGGCGTGCGCAAGGTCGAAACCGTGCTGCTGAAGATGCTCAGCGAACAGCAGCGCCTCGGCCATCTGGTCGATGACGACATGTTGCTGCGCACCCACGCGCGCATCCTCGAAATGCAGACCAGCGCCCAGCTGACCCTGCGTCACGCCCGGGAATTGCTGCTGCCATTGCGTGAAGAAGCGCGCCGGCACAACGCCGTGACCCGGGGCGCCGCGCTGGCGCTGGCCGCGATCCGCCGCAAAGGCATCGACGCCGTACCGCAAGCCGCGATGCCGCTGTTCACCCGGCCGCAAAGCACCTTCCTCGGCAGCGCCAGTCAGGTTGAAGCCTACGTCTACGCCCTGGCCCGTTTCGAGCCGAAACCGGCGCGTTTTCCCAAGGCGCACAAATCGCAGAAGACCGGCGATGCCCCGCGCGCACCGCGCACCGTGCGCGAGATGGTCGACCGCTGCGAAGAGTCCCTGCCGATGCCGGATCTGATGACCTGGCTGCTGGAGCAGGAGCCGGACGGCGCGACCGACGAATTGCTTTACTGGTTCTCGCGTCTGTCGCGGGAAAAACGCTTCAAGCGCGAGCGTCTGGAACGCCGCGAATACCACACTCACGAGCACCAGGTCAGCCTGCGCTCCTTCGCCCTGCTCTCGGCCCGCGACCCCGCCGCCGAGGATTCTGCGAGCACCCCACATGCATCTTGATCTCTCCGAACTGTCTCAACTGGCGCCGATCTTCCGCGAACTGTTCAAGGGCTACCACGTCAGCCGCCGCGATCCGGAGCTGTACGCGCAGCTGTCGAACTTCCAGGACCAGTACCGCACACTGTTCAAGGCACTGGGCTTCGAACTCGTCTGCGATACCCGTGGTTTTTACTACTTCGTGCCGGACATGGCCGCAGCGGCGGTGAACAAGACCGCTCAGCGCCTGGCGTTGTTCACCTTCATCCTCGTCGAGCATCTGGCCGATCAGGGTCGCGACCCGATCGCCGTGCTCGACGGCGGCAGCCTCGGCCGCGACGAGCTGCCTTCGCTGCTGGAAAAGTACCGCGACCTGTTCATCCAGGCCGAAGTGCAGACCGTTGATGAGCTGGAAGAGAAAATCATGCGCCGCATGACCCAGCTCGGTTTCGCCGGGGAAGAAAACGGCGTGTACCGCTTCCTGCCGCCGATGCACCGTTTCCTCGACGTCTGCCTGTCGGTTCAGCAGGACCGCGATCTGGCGGCCAGCGTGCACAGCGTTCTGCCACTGCCGGCACCGGTGCTGATCGACGAAGAGGCCGAGGCCAAACTCCTCGAAACCGACGATCCACTCGATCTTTCCGACTTTGAAGAAGAGAGCGAAGAAGACGCACTGGCCCGAGCCATTGCCGAAGAACAGGAGTCCGACGCATGAGCCAGGAACGCTACGGCATCCGCCGCTTTGCCCTTTTGAACACCGCCGGTTACAGCCTCGGTCTGTTCCCGCTGGAAGAACCGTTGTCGGTCTACGGCGCGAACAACCTCGGTAAATCCGCCTCGATCAACGCCTTGCAGTTCCCGATTCTGGCGCGTATGTCGGACATGAGTTTCGGCAAATACAGCCTGGAACAATCCCGGCGCTTCTACTTTGCTTCGGACACCAGCTACATCCTGGTCGAAGTGAACCTGCCCCACGGCCCGCACGTGATCGGCGTGGTCGGTCGCGGCCCGGGTGGCGGTTTCGGTCACCAGTTCTTTGCCTATGCCGGCAAGCTCGATCTGGCGCATTACCAGAAGAACGACACCTGCCTGCGCCAGAAAGAGCTGTTCAGCAACCTTGAGAAAGAAGGCCTGAAAGCTTACGAACTCAAGCCGGATGAATTGCGTCGCTTGCTGGTGGGCGGTCATACGTCGATCCCGCTGGACCTGACGCTGATCCCGCTGCGCTCCACCAGCGAACAGAGCCTGAAGACCTTCCGTGCGCTGTTCATCAACCTGCTGCACATGCGCGAAATCACCGCAGCCAAGCTCAAGCAGCTGTTCCTCGATGCCTTCGAACACAGCCTGCGTTCCGGCAGCGTCGATTACATTGCGGCGTGCGAAGAAGCCTTCCGCGATGTACGTCGCATGGAACAGGACTACAACTCGCTGGTGGCTGCCGGCCCGCTGGTCGAAGCCTTGGCCAATGGCGTGAAACAGCGCGATGTGCTGCGCGGCAAACTGCATCGCCTGTCGCCGCTGCTCGACTCGTTGCTCGGCACCTGGTCGGACTACGCCACGGCGCGCAAGGAAGAACTGACGATCCAGGCCGAACACTACCGTCGCGAGCAGGACGATCTGCAAAACGATCAGCGCGGTGGCACTCAGGAACTGATGCGTCTGGAGCGGGAAATCTCCGGCATCCAGCGCTGGCTCGGTGAGTTGTCGGTTCTGAAAAACCGCTTTGCACTGGTCGATGACGTCAAAGTGCTGGAGCAGCAACTGCTGGCGGCCAAGGACGCTCACGACGAACTGGCCGGTGCGCTGGCGCAGTCCCGTCAGTTCAGCGCCGAGGATCTCGAAGAACGTCTTCGCGATCTGGAAAAACGCCTGAAGTCGGTGAAGCAGCAACTCGATCACGCCGACAACAACAGCTACGCCCGCCTGCGCGAAGAGTTCTCGCAACAGGACGTCGAACGCCTGATGCGTCTGTTCAACAGCGCGTTGTTCAGCCTGCCGCTGGGCGAACATGGCATCACGCTCGACGAAAACGGCGAGTGGGTGAAGTCCGTGGAGCTGATTCTCGACGGCTTCAAGGGCGAGCGTTTCGAAGTGCCGGGCCTGTCGATCGACATCTCGCACATCGAGCCTCCGGCTCTGCAAGCGCTGGCCGACCGTGCCGCGCTGCGCGATCAGAAAGAGCGTCTGGAAAAAGAGCTCAAGCAACTCAAGACTCAACAAGCCGTGGCCGCCGACCGCGCCGCGAGCAAGACCCAGACCGAAGCGCTGTACCAGCAGGTACTGGATGCGCAGAAGGCTCTGGAAGACTTCCGCCGCACCCAGACCCTGAGCGCCGAAGAAGGCGACAAGCTCGAGCAACTGGCGCAGATGGAAGCCGCGCAGGACGAACTCAAGCGCTCCAGCGATGCGTTCACCGAGCGCGTCCAGCAACTGTCGGCCAAGCTGCAACTGGTCGGCCGGCAAATTGCTGACATGGAAGCCAAGCAACGCACTCTTGACGATGCCCTGCGTCGCCGCCAGTTGCTGCCGGCGGATTTGCCGTTCGGCACGCCGTTCATGGATCCGGTCGACGACTCGATGGACAACCTGCTGCCGCTGCTCAACGACTATCAGGACAGCTGGCAAGGCCTGTTGCGTGCCGATGGCCAGATCGAAGCGCTGTATGCGCAGGTACGCCTCAAGGGCGTGGCCAAATTCGACAGCGAAGACGATATGGAGCGCCGTCTGTCGCTGTTGATCAACGCGTATGCACACCGTACCGACGAAGCCCTGACTCTGGGCAAGGCCCGTCGTGCAGCCGTGACCGATATCGCGCGGACCCTGCGCAACATCCGCAGCGACTACGACAGCCTCGAACACCAACTGGCGCTGTTCAACCGCGAGATCAACAAGCGTCAGGTGTCCAACCTGCAAAGCTTCCGTATCGTGCTCGCGCCGAACAAGGAAGCACTCAAGCACATTGATCAGATCATCCACAGCGCCGGTCAGTACGAAGAAGGCGAAACCCTGTCGGTGTTCGACCTGAGCCAGAGCGCCGAGCAGGACAACAAGAACGAAGAGGCCAAGGAATACCTGGCGCGGCTGGTGGCGGCGAACCACAACCAGCTCGGCCTCAAGGACTTGTTCGAACTGGCGTTCGAGATCACCAAGGTCAACGGTCAGCCGGTTATCCACACCGACATCGATGGCGCGGCGTCCAACGGCACCACCATGACCATCAAGGCGCTGACCAACATGTACTTGTTGCTGCACCTGATGGATCGCGATCTGGCCGGTCGCGTGCGCCTGCCGTACTACCTCGACGAGGCGGCGGACATCGACGAAAGGAACCAGGCCGCACTGCTGGAAACCAGCCTGCAACTGGGCTTCGTGCCGATTCTGGCGAGCGTGAAGCCGCAGGTCTGCGCCAGTGTCGCCATCGACCTGGAAGGCGGCAGCGGCCCGGCCGGCATCTACATTGACGAGGCGGACTGGAAGTACATCCGTCGCCATGACGCGGTGAAGGCCACCGTCAACGTCGAGGCGGACGAGCCGGAGCTGGATGCGGTTTGACCGGCGTTAACTGACGGGCAATAAAAAGGCCGCGATCTGTCTGGATCGCGGCCTTTTTTATGGCTTGGATTTTGTGCTCAATGACAGGGCCTCTTCGCGGGCAAGCCCGCGAAGGCGTCCTCCCAGACGCCACCTGTTTCCCAGACTACTTGCCGAGGGGGATTTTCGGCGCCCAGGTCAGCCATTCGTCTTCGAACTTGTCGAACAGCGGGAAGGTCTGTTCGGCGCGTGCCGGATTCCCCATCTTCTCGCCGTCCGGTGTGGCGAAGGCGATACCGCCCTGAATCGCCGTTTCGAGAGACTCGGTCCGTACGGTCAGACCATTGAACAAGCCAATGTCGAAACCGACACCACTGGTGTTCCAGAAGCGACTGCCACTGCGAACCAGCGGCGCATACTTCGGCTCGATCAGGATGTGCACCAGAACGCGGTCGGCGGTCTGACCCAGTTCGTAACCAGTGACTTTCCCCACCGTGATTTCGCGGTAGGTTACCGGCACGCCAGGCTTCAAAGAACCACGGCGGGCAGCACTCAATACCAGGCTGAGGCCGGCCTCTTGCTTGCTCACTTCCGGCGGATTGGCCAGGGCCACAAAGTTTTTCTGCGGGCCGAGGTTTTTCGCCGCGGGTTGGACTTCGATGTACTGACCCGTTACCAGAGTTTCCAGATTCGAGGTCTTGATCAGCCCCAGTTCCGGCTTGACCACCCAGAACTGACTGCCGACCCGGGCAATCTTCTCCGGCACTTCAGTAATGCGCGCGGTGAGGATCACCGATTGCAGGTCATCGGTCAGATCGACACTTTCGATCTTGCCGACATCCAGTCCCTTGAAGCGAACCGGGGTGCCGCTGCGCAGACCGTCGGCGCGGTCCACTTTGATGGTCACCACCTCGCCCTTCTGATTGGCCTCGTCATGGTTGGCGAACAGGCGGAAGCGTGGAATCCGTTTCTGCAACGGCGCCTTGGCTTGCGGCGTCTCGAAGGCGATGCCGCCGGCCATCAGGGTCTGCAAGGATTCACTCTTGACCTGAATACCGCCGGTCAAACCGCCGGTCAGCGTGACGCCGCTGACGTTCCAGAAACGGGTCGAAGCGTTGACCAGGTTTTCGTATTCCTTCTCGATGTGGACGCCGATCACCAGTTGTTTGCGGGTCTTGGAGAACTGATAGCTCTGCACGGAACCGACCTTGACCTGCTTGTAGAGGATCGGGCTGCCGACATCGATCGAGCCGAGGGTGTCGGTAAACAGCACCAGGTGCAGGCCCGGTGCGCGCAGATCCAGCGGCGGCGCTTTTGGCCGGGCTTCGAATTCACGTTGCGGAGCGCCGCCCTTGTCACCCGGGCGTACGGCGATGTAGTTACCTTTTACCAGCGCTTCCAGACCGGTGATGCCGGCCAGAGAAATCGACGGTTTGACCACCCAGAACTGAGTGCCGGTAACCAGGTATTCCTCAGCCAGAGGATCGAGGGTCAATTCAGCCGTGGCGCTGGACAGATCCGGATCAATCTTCAGTGCTTTCAGGTTACCGACCTGAATGCCTTTGTACATCACCGGGGTACGCCCGGCCTGCAGACCTTCGAAATCGCTGAGTTTGACCTTCACGCGGATACCGGCGGCGGCCGCATCGAAGTCTTCGTACAGACGAAACGGCAGGCTTGGATCGGTGGGCGGACTGTCCTTGCGGTTCTCCGGCGTAGCGAACGCGATACCGCCGGCGACGATGCTGGCCAGGGACTCGCTGCGCACTTTCACCCCGGACAGGTTGGCGTCGATGCTGATGCCGCTGGCGTTCCAGAAACGCGTGTGTTTGCGCACCAGTTTGGCGTAGGTCGGCTCGATGAACACCTTAAGCTCGACGGTGCTCTGGTCTTCCGACAGCACGTAGCTTTTGATCTGGCCGACTTTGATCTGCTTGTAGAACACCGGGCTGCCACGGTTCAACGAACCGAGGCGATCAGCTTTGATCGTCAGGTGCAGGCCGGGTTTGGAGTCCGACAGCGGCGGCTCTTCGGCCAAGGCCTTGAACTTGCGGGTCGGCTCGCCTTCGCCGGGACTGATGGCGACGTAGTTACCCGATACCAGGGTTTCCAGCCCGGTGATCCCGGCCAGGGTCACGCTCGGTTTGACCAGCCAGAAACGGGTGCTGGTCTTCAGGTACTGATCGACATCCTTGTTCATCTCGATGGTCGCGATGACACCTTTGGAGTTGCCTTCATCATCGAGTTTGAGGGCTTTCACCTTGCCGACCGGCATGCCTTTGTAGACCACTTCGGTCTTGTTGGCCTGAATGCCTTCACCGCTTTCAAAACGCACCTGAATCTCGATGCCGGTTTCGGTATAGGCACGCCAACCGAGCCATCCGCCGATAATCAGGGCGATGAGGGGCAGCACCCAGATGGCAGACCAGTTCGAAGCCGGTCGGGTTTTCGCTACAGGCAAATCAGTCATGGTCGGCGTCCGACTCCGTGTTATCCCAAATCAGTCGGGGATCGAAAGTGACAGCGGCAAGCATCGTCAGAATCACCACACTGGCGAAGGCGATGGCGCCAAGATTGGCTTCGACGCTGGCTAGCCGGCCGAAGTTGACGACTGCCACCAGAATGGCAATCACAAAAATATCGAGCATGGACCAGCGGCCGATGAACTCGATGAAGCGGTACATCCAGATCCGCTGGCGCGCGGAGAGTGGCTGACGGCGTTGAACCGAAAACAGCAGAAGCGCAATGCCTACCAGTTTGAAGGTCGGCACCAGGATGCTGGCGACAAACACCACAGCCGCGATCGGAATCATGCCGTGCTGCACCAACTGGATGACGCCGGACATGATGGTGCTCGGATCACCCTGGCCCAGCGAGCTGACCGTCATGATCGGCAGGACATTGGCCGGAATGTAGACGATCGCGGCCGTGATCAGCAGCGCCCAGGTTCTCGCCAGACTATTGGGCCGCCGGGCGTGAACCAATGCACCGCATCGGGTGCAGGTCTGCTGATCGCTGTCGGCATCCTGCTTGTTCAGTTCGTGGCATTCGGTACAGATCAGAATGCCCGCATCAATCGCCCGCATGGGCATCCTCTCCTGATAACGCCTGCCAGATCTGGTGCGGTGACATCACCACTTCGAGCCAGACCTGAACCAACAACAAGCCGATGAAACATGCCAGACCGAGACCGACGGTGATGGCGGCCATGTCCGCCAGTTTGACGATCGCCACCAGGACGCCCATGAGGTAGACCTCAAGCATGCCCCAGTCTTTGAGGTGGTGATAAATGCGGTAGAGCAACAGGCCGTAGCTACGACCGAAGTTAAAACGGATGGTCAGCAACACGATCAACTGACACAGCAGTTTCAGCAGCGGAATCGCCATGCTGCAAAGGAATACGACAACTGAAACACCACGCATATCGGTATTGAACAGACCGACAACGCCGCTCCAGACAGTGTCCTGCGACGATTGCCCGAGAACATTGAGCTGCATGATGGGTAAAAAGTTCGCCGGCACATAGAGCAACAGCGCGGCAATGACCAGGGCGAGACTGCGCTGCACCACATTATGACGGTGAGCGTACAGTTCGTAACCGCAACGTGGGCAGAGGGCTTTTTCGCCGTGAGCAAGCTTGGGCTTGCGCATCAGCAGATCGCACTCATGGCAGGCCACCAAGTCATCCAGCGGTAAATCTGACAGCCCTGGGGCGTCAACCGAATCCGACATAAGGGCTCTGGCTCCGAAAAAGTTGGGATCTATTCTAGTGTCCTGATTCGAAAATAACTGTGCAAATTTGTTCTCTGACGCAAGCAAAAACTTTCCTTCGGGCAAAACAAAACCCCAACTGCTTTCGCAATTGGGGTTTCGGAATTTAATCTTGACGATGACCTACTCTCACATGGGGAAACCCCACACTACCATCGGCGATGCATCGTTTCACTTCTGAGTTCG